>CAKKSJ010000494.1 GCA_919902965.1 Burkholderiales bacterium | reverse complement strand
CTTCTCCGCCCTGGTGAGTCCGCGCTCGTGGCGCACCAGGTCCAGCAGGTCGGCCGCGTCGCCGCGGTCGAGCACGCTGAAATTTGCATCCAACCCGACACGCGCGGCGTAACGCCGGATCAGGCGATTGGCGATCGAATGAAACGTACCCGACCAGGGCAGCTTCACTTCCGCGCACGCTTCGCCGACGATACGCTGCGCCCGGCGCGTCATTTCCGCAGCGGCCCGGCGCGTGAACGTCAACAGCAGAATGCGCTGCGGATTCACGCCCGCCTGCACCAGATGCGCCACGCGATGCGCGAGCGTATTGGTCTTGCCGGTGCCAGCGCCGGCGACGATCAGCAGCGGCCCGGCGCGAAACGCCTTACCGGCAGCGCGTTCGCCATAGCCGGCGGCAGCGCGCTGCGCCGGGTTAAGGGTATCGAGGGTGGAGACAGCTGGCATACGGCAACTATAAAGGATAGCTGTACGTTTATCCAGTACAGCCTCCCATCGCGCAAGCTACGCCCTGCATCCCGTCACTCCCCGAGGGGGCGCGATCGGCAGGCTTAGCGGTGAGAACCGGTCAGGCGCGGCCTCCGTTGCCCTGGTCATGGCGCGGCAACAGGTAGACCATCACATTGGCCACCAGCATGGTCCCCGCCAAAGCATAAAACACTGCAGCCAGCCCCCAGGCGTCGGCGATCATCCCCCCGACCAGGGGCGCCGCCCCGGACAACAAGGATTGCGCGCCGAATAACACGCTGGTGGCACTTCCCGCCATAGCAGACGGTGTCAGGTCCATCATCCAGCTATGTACCACCGGCCGGACCGCGAACAGCAGGAAGCCCAAAAGGGAAATTCCGGCGATGAATAGAATTTCATTTCCGGCCAGCGTGAGTACCGCGATAACTATGGTTGATCCCGTCAACCCGGCCAGCACCACCGGCCTGCGACCGACCCGGTCCGACCAGGTGCCGGCAACAGGGCCGGCGATCATACCGCCGAACTGCATTGCGGCGATGCCGATCCCGACCAGCGTCGGACCGACCTGCAAGACATTGGCAAGATAGAGTGGAATAAACAACAACAGGCCGCTTTGCGCCATGGAGCGTACCCCGGCCATCAAGGCCAGCCCGACGACGCCCCGGTCTCGAAGCAGGGTGAGAATACCAGTAAGATATTCCCCCAGACTCATGCCAGGTTTGGTGTCGTCGTTTCGGCCGGATAAGTGCAAATCCCGTGACATCAGCAACGCGCCGATGAGGGCGGCAATAAGAAACACCGGCAGGGCGCTGATTTTCGCGGTGCTTTGCCAGGTCAAACCGAGCAGCAGGACACCCATGGCCAAAGGCGCCACAATGTCCCCGCAACTGGCCCCAAAGGCATGGATCGAAAGCGCATAGCCCCGGCTGCTGGGATACAGCCGCGACAGGAATGAAATTGCCGGCGGGTGCCAAAGGTTATTGGTCGCCCCGATCAGGGTCATCATCGCCACCAGGAACGTCATTTCCAAAGCCCAACCGCAGGCCATGAACGCCACCGCGCCCAGCGACAACGAGGCCACCATCAACGCCACCCTGCGGCCGGTTACGTCGACCAGCAGGCCGCTGGCGAAATTGGCGGCAAAGGCGCTGAAATGGAAAATGGTGAACAGCACGCCGATCGCCGTATAGCTCAATTGCAGGTCGCGCTGGATAAACGGCAACAGCACATAGATCGAACCGATGATCCAATGGGTGCCGGCATGGCCAAGTCCGACCAAGAAGACGGTTCCCTGGCTTTTCCATTCCAGGCCCGTCAGACGTTCTATGGACGCGATCAAAAGGGTTTCCTCGAAAGCCCCAAAGCGAGGCGCATATCGCCGCCCGCTCGAAGCTGAAAATTATGCAAATCAATCCAGCCGCCGAGATGGAAGGGCTTGCCGGCGCGTCGCAAGCGCGTGCGTGACCCTGTCCAAACTGCGTACCGTCATCTTATTTCAATTTTGCGTCGCCAGGCATCCCGGGAGGGGGCGATCAGAGCAGCTTGGTGACATGGGTGATCCAGTGAGCGTGGCCGCTCGCGGGTGAGCGCCTTCAGGCAAATCAGGGTTTAGGCTCGTATGCCCGGTGTCGGGCCGGCGTGGCCCCGCGCACGCGCCGAGCATTTGCGACAAACGGTTTTGTGGCAACATATCCTTTTCCATTTGCCTGCATCCCGGCAGGCTCATTCCCGGCAAATCCACTATGCGTGCGAAGACCTCGAATGCGGGCGCGCTTGAACCTGCGCCTGGCCCAGCCGGAATCCATTTCACGGGAGACGCCGGAACCAACCGGAAAAAACTTTTCGCCTGGCTCGATGCGCTGGCACTGCTGCGTTACGTCCGGTATCGGGAAGAAAGGGATGGCCTTGCAATCGCGATCCTCGACAGCTTGGCCAGGGCCTGGATGCCATTGTTCGATACGACCGGCCTGATCCACCATCTCGATCTCCGCACGGAAAACCCCGCAGATATCGAACGTGAAATTGTCCTGGCAATGCTGGCGGCGCCCAAGCCCTTCGCGTACCCGAGCTTCGAGGAATTCGCCGCGGCGGTGCGTATTCGGCGAAACATCGTTGTTGCGGCGCGTAAAACCCAGTTGTCTTTCGACACCAGCGCCGCGGAGCGTCCGGAAGACTGCTGGACCTACAGCGAGGACAGAGGCTTCACGGTATTGCCCGGAAAACCTTTGATCGCCGCTTTGCAGAAAGCCACCCAGCCCGATGCATCGGGAAAGCTTTATTCTTTTTCCTGTTACCGCGCGTCCGAATACGTCACCCTCCTGGGCATAGCGCAGGAACTGAAAAGCACCAACCCGCCCTTGCTGGAACGGCTGCAGACCCAATGGGAAACGCGCGCGATCATGTCGGGAAGGTTTCACGAAATCTTTCTGGACGAGCTCGGCTGCATGGATGCGCCCTTGCCCGCGGCTTATTACGTTCCCGGCGACCGGCTTTGGTTCCGCAATCCGGACGCCCGCTCCTCGGACATCGAAGGATACGAGGGATCCTGGGTCTTCTATCTGGGTGGCGGCCTGTTTTCAAACTTCTGGGAGCGCAAGCGACCGTTCACCATAACGACCAAGTTGCTGGAGATATTCCACTGGCGCCATGGCGCCCGGCCCGATGACAAAGGCCAACTGAAAATGGACGAGACGCTTGTTGACGCCCGCGTGCAGGCATCTCTCCGCAATCCAATGGAGCTTCAGCAAATTCTTGATCGAATGCTCCGCTTGCGAGACCCCCAAGGAGTCTATGGCGCAGGTGGCTGCCTCGATGCGTCGCGCGAATATCCGCGCCGTGTATGTCCTGGTACCACCGATATCGTTCTGCCCTGCCTCTAGCCTGCAGCAGACTCCCTAGGTCCGCTCGCCGCCGCCGCGGGTAAACCCGCGACATGACTATCCAATCGCGGCCTACGCGGCAACGCCGAGTCCTTCGTGCTGTCGATCGACGACAGCGATGCCCAATCTGAGACTATCGTCCCACTCGATCAGTGCCATTTCAGGATACGCCGACGCTGCCGCCATCGCAGGCTATGGTCTGCGCGACGACATATTCCCCGGCACGCGAACACAGGAAAATCGCGAGCCCGGCGATGTCCTGCGGCGTGCCTACCCGGCCGCTCGGATTGCGCTGGCCCACCAGTCCCCAGTCGACATTTTCAGTTTTGCCGCCAAAACCGACCCCGGTGCTGAGCATCCAGGTCGGAAACGGCCCCGGCGCAATGGCGTTGAAAAGTATGTGTTCCTTGGTGAGGTGCGCTGCCATGAATCGCGTCAGATGGTGCACCGCCGCCTTGGAAGCCCCGTAGGAAAAGGTGTCGAAAATCGCCGCCTTCAGGCCGTCGATCGAGCCGATGTTGATTACGCGCGCGGGGCTGGCGGCGCTCGCCGCCTGGCGCAGCAGGGGCAACAGTTTCTGGGTCAGAAAAAACACCCCCTTCACATTCGTGTCCATCACCTTGTCCCAGCCGGCCTCCGGAAATTCTTCCAGCGGCGCGCCCCAGGCCGCGCCGGCGTTGTTCACAAGAATATCGAGCTTGGGTTCGCGCTCCGACAGTCGCTTGGCCAGGCTTTCCACCCCGGCCAGCTGGGACAAGTCAGCCGCAAGCGCGACGCACTCGCCGCCGTAAGTGGCGGCCAGCCGCTGGGCCGTAGCGTCGCAGGCATCGGCTTTTCGCGAGGAGATATACACCTTGGCGCCATGCGCCAGGAAACCGGCGGAAATCATCTCGCCGATACCGCGTGATCCCCCCGTTACCAGCGCGACCTTGCCTTTGATCGAAAACAGATTGTCGAATTGCGCGTTCATCATTTCTCTCCCCTCGGTAGATTGAATATTTTCCCAGGTCCGGCGCGCAGATGGTCGTCAAGTACGCGATCACGCTGGCGTGCGGCGCTGCGACAAACCGAGCGCACAGCAGCGCCTACCAGCCGCTGCCGCCGCCCCCTCCGCCTCCGCCACCCGAGGACCCGCCGCCCGACGATCCTCCACCGCTCGACGAGCCGCCGCCACCGCCCGAGGAGCCGGAGCTGCTGCCTGGCGGCGTGGCAGCCGAACTGATGCTATCGCCCATATTGGCGATCGAATCGGTCAGGCCGCCAATGTCGCCACCGATAGAATCGCTGCCGGACTGGTAGTAGGACGAAACCGCCTGCGCCACGGCGGCGGCGCCGAGCACGGCGGCGAAGGCGTCGGCCCAGGTCTTTTCCACGTCGAGCGCGAGCGCGTAGGGCAGGAACTTGGCGAACTCTTCCGGCGTGCGCGGCGGCAGCTTCAGCCGCGCGAGATCGTCCTTCTCCGCAATGCTGAGGTATTGGCGCAGGCCCTCGACCTCGTCCTGGAGCTTGCGCCCCGTGGCCGTGTAGGCGGGCAGCCAGCGCGAGAACAGGTAAAGGATGAGCGCCATGCCGACGGCACCCCCGATGAGGACCGCAGCGGCGGTGCGATTGACAAAAGCATAGCCAAATGTGATGAATGCGATCATGCCGCCCAGGAACAAAGATCCGCGGTTGTGCGAAAACAGACTGTCGCGGTAGTGCCTCTGCAGCAGGCCCCCCAGATCGGCGCGGGCCACTTGCACCGCGCGGTCGTAGGTGCGGCCGATTGTGACTGTGCCTTGCGGCGGCACCAAGGTCGCCAGCGCCTGTTCACCGGGTAACAACTCGACCGCCTTGCCGGTACGCTCGATCGTGTAGGCAGCGCCCTCCTGGCGTATCCTGAGGAAGCCGCGCTGGCCAAGCCCGAGCAGCGCCGCCGCGAAACAGCGGGTGTCGCACTGCATGCGGTCGAGATAGCGCGTTCCCGCGGGCCCGAGCCCCGTAGGCGCTTCGTAGCGCGGGAACACCGGTCCCTTGCGCGGATCGCGCCCGACCATCCACCAGCGCCAGAAAAGGAAGGCAAGCAGCAGCAAGAACCCCGCAGCGCCCGCCACTTCGCCCTCGTTGTCGTGCGCCCAGCGGGCCAGCGGCTGCCACCAGGGCGGCGGCGGGATGACGCCTTTGGGAAAGGAGAACACGATGGTCAACCCCTCGCGCGGTGCCAGCGCCTGTGTGGTGCGGTACTCGGCGCCGCCCTCGCGCAGCGTCGCCGTGTACGCGCGGCCTTTCGCACCGAAGGCGCCGGTGTAGGCCTCGGCTTTCAATTGTGCTGCAGGGACCGGGCGCGGCAGGCTGACATCGGCGGAAACGCTGTCCATGGCGAAGCTCCAGCCGTTGCCGTTCACGTTCCAGTAGAGCTCGTCGTGATCGTCGAAGAAGCCGAGCTGGTAGCGCGTGCGGTAGCTGATTTCGTAGGTGTGCAGACCATGCGGCAGCAGCACGCCTGGATTGCCGATCTGCACGCGCACGCCGTTGGCCCAGGGACCCATGTTCCATGATTCGGCTTTGCCGTCGCGTTTGACCGAGACCACCTCGAATGGAACGCTCACGCGCCGCCCGAGTCGGTCGCGGTAATCGGTGGGGAATTCGCGCAGGATGCCGCGCTTGATCGAGCGGCCCTCGACCTGCGCCTCGATGATTTCGGTTACGCTGAGCTCGCGCTGAGCGCCGATCTTAATCGCGCTGTGAAACGAAACGATGCGCTCCCGCGCCTGCGCCTGCGCCTCTGCCCGCGCCCGCGCCAGCGCCTGCAACCGCGCCTGTTCCTTTTGCCGCGCCAGCGCCTGCACCCGCGCCCGCTCTGCCGACTGCGATCGCTCTGCCGCCCGCAACAGCGCCCCGGCCGTTGCCTGCCCCACTTCCTGCGCGAGCGCCTGTTCCTGCGCCCTCGCCTGCTCCGGCGCTGTTGCCCGCAGGCGCAGGACTTCATTCACTTTCGCCCCCAGGCGTTTGGATTCCGCGTAAGACAGCGCGTTGATCCGCCCCCGGTCCTCCAATGCCTGCGCTCTCGCCTGCTCCCGCGCCCGCGCCTGCTCCGGCGTGTGCTCCTGCTGCTGCGCCTGCGCCGCGAGCGCGAACAACAGGGCGAACAGGCAGGCGCTCCGCTTCATAGCGCCACCTGCACCGCGTCGCGCTCCTCGGTCTCGAAAAAAGGCAGCGGCGCGAAGCCGAAGGCGCGCGCCACGATCACGTGCGGGAAGGACTCGAGGCGATTGCGGTACTGGTTCACCGCGCCGTTGTAGAAGCGGCGCGCGTGCTGCAGCTGGTCTTCGGTATCCACGAGCTTGGCCGAAAGATCGCGAAAATTTGCGTCGGCCTTGAGCTGCGGATAGCTCTCCTGCAGCAGCAGCAAGGCCTTGAGCTTCGCGCCCAGTTCGCGCTCGGCGCCGAAGCGCGCTTCGCCGGGTCCCGGCGCGAAACCGGCGGCGCTCGCTCGCAGCCCGGTAACCGCGGCGAGGGTCGCCTTTTCGTAAGCCGCGTAGGCGCGCACCGCTTCGACCAGCTGCGGCACCAGGTCGGCGCGGCGCTTGAGCTGCACGTCGATGTCGGAGAAACCTTCGCGCGCGAGGTTGCGGTCGGCGACCAGGCGGTTGTAAATCCACACGCCGGCTGCAAACAGCGCCGCGAGCGCCGACAGCAGCCAAGCGCTCGCGCTCATCGCAAGATCCGCTCAGCGCTCATCTGCCGCCGGCGAGGTCGATGAACGTGCCGGTTGCATAAGAGGCTTCGTCCGACAACAGCCACAGGATCGCGTGGGCGACTTCCCCGGCTTGCCCGCCGCGTTTCATCGGCACGAATTGCTTGACGCGATCCACCCGCGCGGGTTCTCCGCCGCTGGCGTGTATGTCGGTATAGATGAAGCCCGGCCGCACCGCGTTGACGCGTATGCCCTCCTCGGCCACTTCGCGCGACAAGCCGATGGTGAGCGTGTCGACGGCGCCCTTGGATGCGGCGTAGTCCACGTATTCGCCCGCGGACCCGAGGCGCGCTGCCGCCGAGGATACGTTGACGATGGCGCCGCCGCTGCCGCCGTGCCTGGTCGACATGCGTCGCACGGCCTCGCGCGCACACAGGAAGCAGCTGGTGACATTCGTCACGAGGATCCGGTTCAGGCGCGCGGCATCCATTTCGTCCACGCGCATCTGGGTTTCCAGGATGCCCGCATTATTGACCAGCGCCGTGAGCGTACCGAGCTGCGCATCGACGCTATTGAACAATTCGACGACCTGCGCCTCCTCGGCGACATCGGCGCCCAATGCGATCGCCTGCCCGCCGGTGGCCTCGATGTCCGCGACTAGCGCTTCGGCGGCGGCACGATTTTTCAGATAATTTACGCACACCGCGTAGCCGCGCGCCGCGGCGAGCCGCGCCGTCGCGGCGCCGATACCGCGGCTCGCGCCGGTGATAAGGATGACTTTCTTCATATCGTGCCTTGAACTACCTGGCTTCACGGTAGGCGTAAGCGAAATCAATCGGCGGCGTGGTCATCGACATGTAGACGAAGGGTTCGGCGCCGGAGTTCTCGAAGCCGTGCACATCGCCGTCTGCAAATCGCGCCACCTCCCCCGCCGAGAACCGGCGCGTCGCCCCATCGGCAAGCAGCAGGGTACCGGAGCCGCTAATTGCAACCCAGATCTGCTCCGATGCGGGATGGGAATGCCGCGCTTGCCCTGCGCCCGGCTGCACGGTGACGCGGGTGATCGTTAGGCGCGAGGAAGTCGAATTGTGCGGGGAGAGCAACTGGACTGAGGCCACCCCCGGATTGGATAAGCTGCGAAACTGCGCTTCGGTAAAGAACTCCATGCGGGACCTCGAGCTAGCGGTAGTTGAGTCGGCTGCAGGAATGCAATTTATCACAGGCCCGCGCCCTTGCTGTCGGGCTATCGCCTTTTGGCCCTTCCCGCGTCCAGGGGCTAGAATGGGCCATCACTCGGAGCGAATTCAAATGACATCAAGTACAGGTATGCAGCCATCGGCCAAACTGCAGGAAGCGATCGACTACGCAAGCGCGCACGAAGTCGCATGGAGCCGCGACAACAGCGAGCCCTGGGGCGTGCACGCCGCGGATCCGCCGCCCTGGAACCGGCTGATGGGGCCGGTTGCGCCGCGCGGCCCGGTCTCCGGCGCGATACTGCAGGGCGGCAAGCTGCTCGCCTCCTGGGGCGAACCGATGCGCGCCGACCTTACTTTCAGCGTGGCGAAAACCTACCTCGCCCTGCTCGCCGGCGTCGCCTTCGACCGCGGCCTTCTGCCCGATGTGGATCAGCCGGTCTGCGCGCGCCTGCCCGGTATCGGTTTCGACAGCGTACACAACCGGCAGGTCACCTGGGCGCATTTATTGCAGCAGACCAGCGAATGGGAAGGCGAGTGCTTCGGCGTGCCGGACCAGGTCGATCGCTACAGGACAGCGCAACTTCAAAGGATGGAGCCCAGGGGCAGGAAAGGCGACGCGCGGCCGCTCGAGGCGCCCGGGACCTACTGGGAGTACAACGATGTGCGCATCAATCAGCTGTCGCTGGCGCTCTTGCATTTGTTCGGCCGCGCGCTGCCGCAGGTGTTCGACACTGAGATCATGCGCCCCCTGGATGCAAGCAGCGACTGGCGCTGGGCCGGCTACGACAATTCCTGGATCGACCTGAACGGCAGCCGGGTGCAGTCGGTACCCGGCGGCAGTCACTGGGGGGGCGGAGTCTCGATCAACAGCCTGGACCAGGCGCGCATCGGCCAACTGCTCCTGGACGAAGGCCGGCACGGCGCGCGGCAGCTTATTTCCAGCGAGTGGATTACAAAAATGCGCACGCCCTGCGCAATTGCTCCGTTCTACGGCTATCTGATCTGGCTGAACCGGGAGCGCAGCGCATTCCCCAGCGCGAGCGCGTCGAGTTATTTTGCCATCGGCGCCGGTGGTTCGATTACCTGGGTCGATCCGCAGCGGCAGATGGTTGTAGTGGTGCGCTGGATCAATGCCGATCATGCCGACGCGTTTTTTCGCGCCGTGGGCGTAGCGGTGGACGCTTCCACCTGAGGGGACGAACTAGCAGGGTATTGAAAAAGGGGGCACGCCC
>CAKKSJ010000493.1 GCA_919902965.1 Burkholderiales bacterium | reverse complement strand
GTATAATTCAAGTACTCAACGTATTAGTTGAATAGTAAGGGGCCGGGACCGCGATGTCAACAGACAATTTCAAACAGGACGTGCACGCCCAGCTCGCACGGGTGGGAAAGGCGCTTTCAAACGGCAACCGGCTGGAGTTGCTGGACTTCGTCGCGCAGGGACCGCGCAGCGTGGAGGAACTGGCCGCCATGACGCGGCTCTCGGTCGCAAACGCCTCGAAGCATTTGCAGGAACTGCGCCGCGCCGGGCTGGTACGCGCGCGCAAGGAAGGCCTGCGGGTGTACTACGAGGTGGCGGGTGCGGATGTGGTGGACCTGATCGGCGCACTGGGACTGGTCGCCGAGACGCGGCTCGCCGAAATGGCGCATTTGGTGCGCACCTACATCAGCGCGCGTGACGACCTGGAGCCGATTGCTGCCGCGGAACTGCTCAAGCGTAGGAAACAGGGGCTGGTGACCGTGCTCGACGTGCGCCCGGCCCTAGAGTTCGCCGCCGGGCATTTGCCGGGCGCGATCAACGTTCCGGTCGAAGACCTGGGCAAACAGCTTAGAAATTTCCCCAAAGGACGCGAAGTCATCGCCTATTGCCGCGGCCCCTATTGCCTGCTCTCGGTGGATGCGGTGGCCTTGCTGCGCACGAAAGGCTACAAAGCACGCCGGCTGGAGGACGGTTTCCCGGAGTGGAAAGCCTCCGGACTGCCGGTCGAGGCCTGAGCCGTTCCGTGTAGGCCGTCGACCGTGGCTAAAGCAAACGCAAATCCATCCCTTGCGGGGACTCCAAGCTCGAGCGGAGCGGGGACGGTAGCCATGGCGATCAAGGGGCTGAGATATGCTCTTTTGCTAAGTTTGGCCGCGACTATCGGCTGCTTGCTGTTTGCAGCCTGCTTTGGCGAAACTCCGCACGCACGCGACCCGTTTGCGAACGCCAGCTTGTGCATCCATCGGCCTGGCTCATGACTGCCACAGCATCCGCGATGAGCTTGCCGAGAGCGGCCCGCGATGCGGGCTTGTCCTACCAGGACTCCATGCCCAGCCGCTATTCGACCGGTGCGCGGCTCCTGTCCATGCTGGCCTTCGGCTATGTCGCGTTCGCTTTCGTCAACGAACGTTTCCTGCATTGGTTTGCGCGCGCAGACGGCGCAGCGCCCTTATGGCTGAGTCACTGGACCGAGTACGCCGTTATCCTGGTATTCGGGGTATGGCGCACTCTGGCCGAAAGAAATCCCTATACCCGCAAACGGCTCGGTTTTCTGACCGGCGCAGTTGCCGTCTTCTGGTGGATCATTCCCGACTATTTGCGCTTGCCCGAACCCTACATCGGCGCACTGCCGGGGCAGCCGATATTTCCGCAGTTGCACGCTCCCGGCACGCTGACTTTTTTCGCAATCCTGCTGCTGGTGCTGCTATTCGGCCGCCGCGTGGTGTGCGGCTGGAACTGTCCCTGTGTCGGCATTCGCGAAACCGTTGGTTTCGCATTCCGGGAAAAGACTCTGCGCAGCGGCACGGCCTGGAACTGGCGCCACACCAAGTGGTTTTTCTTCGCGCTCTACATGATCGCGTTCGTGCTGATCCTGTTTTCGGGAACGGCCTACGTGTCGCCCTTCTATAGCGGATTCCTGGCGCTGGTCGGCGTTACCTATTTCGGTTCCTTCTTCATCGCACCCCTGACCGGCAACCGCTTTTACTGCCGTTACCTGTGTCCGTACGGGGCGACTTTCGGGCTGCTCAACCACATCGGCTACTACGGCATCCATATGGACAAAGATGCCTGCGTCGATTGCCAGCGTTGCGAACAGGTCTGCGATATGGGCATTCCGGTCTGGCAGCAAGGCAAGACGCATGGGCGCGTAACCGGATTGGAGGACTGCATGGGATGCGGGCGCTGCGTGGTGTCCTGCCCCACCGACGCGCTGGAGTTCCGCGACGTGCGCAATGAATTTCTGCCGAAACTGCGCATGGACGCCTCTTACCTGTTGAAACGCTCAGGCCCGCCGGAAATCGCAGCGCGTGTCGAGCCGCCAAAGCGTGCAGCCTCGGCGCGGCGCGAAGACTGGCAAGAAGACCGCCAGCCGCTGAGCTTGATTGACGCCATGGCCCAGGCCCGGCGCTGCCTCGACTGCGGCGTGCCCGGCTGCCAAAACGCCTGCCCGCTGCACAACCGCATCCCGGAATGGCTGCAGGCATTGGGACAAGGCGAGGTTGAGGCCGCGGCGGCCATCAGCCACAGCACCAGCAACCTGCCGGAAATCTGCGGCAGCGTATGCCCCAGCCATCGCCTGTGCGAAGGCGCTTGCACGCTCAACGCCAGGAATGGGCCCGTTATCATTGGCGCATTGGAACGCTTCGTCACCGAAGAGGCGTTCCGCAAAGGGTGGACGCCACAAGGCAGGCAGGGGCCCGCCAACGGCAAGACGGTCGCCGTCATTGGCGCCGGTCCGGCTGGATTGGCCTGTGCGGACGAACTCAACAAATCGGGTTTCGAGGTGACCGTTTTCGATAAACGGGACGAAATTGGTGGCCTGTTGACCTACGGCGTTCCATCCTTCAAATTGGACAAGGCGGCCATCGTGCGCCGCAGGAGACTATTTGAACAGGCGGGCATTCACTTTGCGCTCGGTGTCGATGTCGATGCTGAGCAGTTGCAGCGACTGATCGACAGCAACGACGCCGTGTTCCTGGGATCCGGGGCCCAGCGGCCGCGTGTCACGGACCTTTCCGGGCAAAAGCCGGAAGGCCTCAGCGACGGACTTGCGCACCTCTCGATCCTCAATACCATCCGGCTCTGCGCATCCGCGGCGACCCCGGCAATGACGGGAAAGCGCGTACTGGTTCTCGGCGGCGGCGACACCGCGATCGACTGCGCGCGTAGCGCCGTGCGCCAGGGCTCGGCCGACGTTACCATCGCCTACCGGCGCGGCCCGGAGCAAATGCGCGCGTCCCCGAAAGAGATTGCCGACGCACGGGAAGAAGGCGTGAACTTCGCGTTCCACCATACGCCTGAAGTACTCGTCGGCGAGGAGAAACTACGCGGTATCCGCTTCAACAACGGCGCCGACGGGCATGGATACGTCCACGCCTGCGACCTTGCCATCGTAGCGTTTGGCCAGGATGCGGATGATAACGGCTGGCTCAAACATCTGAACATCGCCACCGACGATCGCGGCTTTTTCGTCGTGAATGAAAACGGCGGGACAACTCACCCCAAGGTTTTCGTGGGCGGAGACAACAGCCACGGACCAGACCTCGTGGTTACCGCCGTTGCGGCAGGGCGGCGCGCCAGTCTAGGTATCCGGGCTTCGTTGCAATGATCGGCGTAAAGTCTGGCGCCAGCGTGCTATCGCATGATGCGCAACCAGCGCGCCAGCCGATGCCTACGACATGAGCTTTTACCAGAAATGGATATTGCCGCGACTGGTGGACGTCGTCATGCGAAATAGCGTGGCGACGCGCTACCGTTCGCTTATCGTGCCGAAAGCATGCGGCACGGTACTTGAAATCGGCGTTGGCTCAGGCCTCAACCTGCCTTTCTACGGCATTGGCGTCGAGCATCTCTATGGACTCGATCCCTCCGAAGAATTGCTGGCGATGGCGCGGAAGAAAGCGCGTGTCCTCGCTTTCCCAATCGATTTCCTGGCGCATACGAGCGAAGAGATCCCGCTGGACGACAGTTCAGTTGACACCGTTGTAATGACATGGACCCTGTGCTCCATTGCGAACCCGGTGAAGGCATTGAAGGAACTCAGGAGAGTGATCAAGCCCGGCGGAACGCTGCTGTTTGTCGAACACGGTCTTGCCCCTGAAATCCGCGTACAGGACTGGCAACAGCGGCTTAATCCGTCATGGAGCAGGCTGACCGGAGGATGCAATTTGAACCGGAGAATGGATCAACTCATCCGTAGCGCGGGCTTTGATTTTGCAGAACTGACAACAGAATACGCGGAGGGCGCGCGACCCTTGAACTATATGTATTCCGGGCAGGCTCGGCCCGGGCCGGGCGCGTCGATGCGGTCGCCGGAAAAGCCGGCGCAGTTGCCTATGCGCAACATGCACCGAGACTGAGGAAGAGCGGCTAGTCTGTCAAGCGGCCCAAGAACCTGACTCCACATGGCTTTCCGGAGACGGGCGCCACCAATGCCTCATGCAGAAATATTCGCACGCGGCCGGGGCGGAAAGGCAGAAAGCTTGTGAAGGCCGCGCGCCAGCTTACGCGCATCGTCAACGATCAGGCCGGAAGCACAGCGCCGCATATGGTCCTTGCGCTCGCGCATCGAGCGCACCGCCTTCTTCAGCGCCTCGTTCACCACCTTGCCGTAGGCCTCCCGCGCCTGTTCGAAACCGGCGTGGGCATCGGCCGCGCTCCAGCCAAGAATCATGAACGCCAGATCGATGACATCGCGGCCGAGAATCGACTCATCGTTCCAGCGATCCGCGTTGGCCAGAAACTTTTCAGCGAAGCACGATATCCTCGAAAGCACCGGCACCGGCAAATCCGCTTCCACACCGCCGGCGATTTCGATGCGTCCCTCGCTCACGATTTCGAACTTGATCTTTTCCCCGCCAACCTGCACAAACGTGCGGATGCCGTAGCGGTCGGCGATCACTTCCCGGGCGAGAGGCAGCTTGCCGCGAATAATCGCACCCAGCGACTTGTCGCTCACGGTCGAGCGCAGGGCGCGGTAGCCGTCCCGGTCCGCGCACAGCAGGTCGATATCGGCTGACTCGCGAAACTCCCCCAGGGCCATGGCGATACGCGTGCCGCCGCCGAAATAGCATTTCGCCTGATTCAGAAACTCGCGGTCGAGCGCCGCAAGCGCCTGCAGCACCAGTTTGTGCCGCGGGCGCCTGAATTCAGACATTGAGGACGCCGTTGCCATAGCGGTCCCTCAGACTGGCGATCAGCGCGCGTTCGGCGTTCGACAGGCGCTTGTGGTCAACATGGCGCCAGTTGCGTTCGTAGACGCGAAACGCCTCTTCCGCGGCGAGATAGCGCTCCGACCGGTTCCAGCACAGGGCCTTTAGGTTTTCATAGTCGTCCACCGCAATGACAGTCTCCCGCAAGAACGCCATCAGCCTGCGCGCAAAATCCACTTGCCGCACGCCCGCCTTGAGGCGCTCCGCGTCCTCGCGCGGCAGCTTCATCTGGTAATGCACCAGGCCACGCGCACGCGCACGCGCGCGTTGCGCGCGCTTGGCGCGGCGCAACTGTTCCGCACGCGACAGCGCGCTGGTCTTCGGACGCCCGCGCGATGGTGTTGCGGCAGGATGTCTGGCAGGGCGGTTCATGTTGGCATTGTCAATTATTTACGATGACACGTCAACATTAACCGGTCGATGCCGCCTCAACGCGGCACAGGTTTTGCGTTCCAGATCTGCTCAGCGTATTGCGAGATGGTGCGATCGCTGGAGAATTTCCCCATATTGGCCACGTTGAGTATGGCCTTGCGCAGCCATTGCTCGCGGTCGCGGTAGGCGGCTTCGACCTGTTTTTGACAGGCGGCGTAGGACGCGTAGTCGGCCAGCAGCAAATAGTGGTCGCCGTTCTCGAGCAGATTGTCCACGATGGGCCTGAAGCGCTCCGGTTCCTCCGGTGAAAAATAGCCCCGGGCGATCATGTCGATCGCCTGGCGCACGTCGTCGTTCGCGAGATAGTAATCAACCGGCCTGTAGCCGCTTGCGCGCAGCTTGGCGGCCTCATCGGCGGTGAGGCCGAAAATGAACATATTGTCCGCGCCGACCTCGCTGCGGATTTCGATATTGGCGCCGTCCAGGGTCCCGATGGTCAGCGCCCCGTTCAATGCCAGTTTCATGTTGCCGGTGCCCGACGCCTCGGTGCCGGCAGTGGATATCTGCTGCGACAAATCGGCCGCCCGAATGATTTTCTGCGCCATGGAAACGCCGTAATTGGGCACAAACACCAGCTTCATCCGTCCGTGCACGCGAACGTCGTTATTGACGATTTCAGCCACATCGTTGATCAGCTTGATGATCAGTTTGGCCAAGGCGTAGCCCGGTGCCGCCTTGCCGGCGAAAATCACGGTGCGCGGCACCACCTCGTTTTGCGGGGCGTCGCACATGCGCTTGTACAGGGCGACGACGTGCAGCACGTTGAGCAGCTGGCGCTTGTATTCGTGGATGCGTTTGACCTGCACATCGAACATGGAATCGACATCGAGCTCCAGGCCCAGGGTACGCTTGATTTCCGCCGCGAAGCCCTGTTTGTTGGCGCGCTTTACCGCTGCAAACTCTTCGCGGAACTGCGCGTCCTCGGAGAACGGAATCAGCCCCCGCAACTCGGTAAGATCCTTGAGCCAGCCGCCGCCGATGCGCGCGGTGATCAAAGCGGCGAGCAGCGGGTTGGCCTGGTTCAGCCAGCGCCGCGGCGTGATGCCGTTGGTCATATTGATGATCTTGCCCGGAAAATAGCGGTCGAAATCGGCGAAGATGGTCTGCTTCATCAGCGCGGTGTGCAATTGCGCCACGCCGTTCACCTTGTGGCTGCCGACTATGGCGAGATGCGCCATGCGCACCCGCTTGCTCGGTTCTTCGCCGATGATCGACATGCGCCGGCGCATTTCGTTGTCGCCGGGAAAACTGTGCATCACCGCGGTGAGGAAGCGGTGGTTGATTTCGTAAATGATCTGCAGGTGGCGCGGCAGGATGCGCTCGAACATCCCCACCGACCAGGTTTCCAGCGCCTCGGCCATGAGCGTATGGTTGGTGTAGGAGAAAGTGCGGGTGGTGATGTCCCAGGCCTTTTCCCATTCCATATGATTCAGATCCACCAAAATGCGCATCAGCTCTGGGATGGCGATCGCGGGGTGGGTATCGTTCAACTGGATTGCGACTTTGTCCGGCAGTTCTTCGAAGCCCTGGTGGAACTTGCGGTAGCGGTACAAAATGTCCTGCAGCGATGCACTCACGAAAAAATACTGCTGTTTCAGGCGCAGTTCGCGGCCCATAGTGGTGGCATCGTTTGGGTAGAGCACCTTGGACAGGTTTTCCGACTCGTTCTTGTCCTCCACCGACTTGATGTAATTGCCCTCGTTGAAATATTTCAAGTCGAAATCGCGCGAGGCCTTGGCCGACCACAGGCGCATGTTGTTTACGGTGGAAGTGGCGTAACCCGGAATGGGGCTGTCATAAGCCATCGCCATCACGTCGTCGGTGTCGACCCAATGGTAGCGCTGCTCGCCGTCCTCATCGGAGAACTGCACCACGCGACCGCCGAACTTGACCTGGTAGAGCACTTCCGGGCGCGGAAATTCCCAGGGATTGCCGTAGCGCAGCCAGTTGTCGGGTTGTTCCACCTGCCGGCCGGCCTCGATGCGCTGCGCGAACATGCCGTACTCATAGCGTATGCCATAGCCATAGCCGGGCAGATTCAACGTCGCCATGGAATCCAGAAAGCAGGCCGCAAGCCTTCCCAGGCCGCCGTTGCCCAGAGCGGCGTCCGCTTCCATTTCACGCACCTGCCCCAGGTCGACGCCCATCTGCTGCAGCGCCAGGCTGCATTCCCTGTCGATCGAAAGGTTGAGCAGGCTGTTCATCAGCGTGCGCCCCATCAGGAATTCCAGCGACAGGTAATACACGCGCTTCGCGTCCGCAACGTAATAGCTGCGCATGGTTTCCATCCAGCGCTCGATCAAACGGTCGCGCGTCATGTACGCCGTGGCGTAAAACCAGTCGCGCGTGGTAGCCGTGATGGTGTCCTTGCCAACCGAAAACGCCAGGCGGCGCGCTATGGACTGCCGCACCGAAGCGACGTCGACGCCGGTAAGCTGGCGGTCGAAAAGGGATTGCAGCGGTTGCTTTTTCACGATCGCCTCCAGATGGCAAGTCGACAAGGCATTATCTCAGACTGCGGGAGATCGGTATGGGTGTCAAGCCGCCACCGTTTCTCCGCTGCGGCGAACCGGCGATTGACTCAATTGAGAACGGTATTTACACCGTCCGTAGACTTCTGTACACTCGTTCTGTACATATTGGAGCCAGCGTGTCCAAGGTCAACGTCACCGAATTGCGCCAGAACCTTCCCGCCTACCTGGTCGAAGTGCAAAAAGGCGGGGAGATCGAGGTCACCTCGCGCGGAAAAGTGATCGCGCGCATCGTCGCCGGAAGCGAAACGCACGAAGATGCCCGCGCGCGTCTGCTCGCCGCGCGCAAGCGCTGCCGCGTTGGCGATGTCCTCAGCCCGACTGGCGCGGCCTGGAACGCGGAACGTGCTCGTTCTTGACACGCACGCACTCATTTACGATGCGCTTGCACCGGCGCGGATCTCAGCCCGCGCGCGCAAAGCTATAGACCTCGCTGCGGCGACGCGCGAACTCGCCTGCTGCGACATCAGCCTGTGGGAGATCGCCATGCTTATCGCCCACGAGCGCCTCGATCCTGGCATGGATGCGCGGCAGTTCCTCGACGATCTGATCGCAGCGCGGCGGCTGCAGGTGTTGCCGATCACGCCCGAAATCGCGGTGTTGTCGCAATCCGATGCTTTTTCGCACGGCGATCCGGCCGACCGGCTGATCGCCGCCACCGCCCTCCTGCACCGCGCCCCGTTGGTGACCTCGGACGCGAA
>CAKKSJ010000492.1 GCA_919902965.1 Burkholderiales bacterium | reverse complement strand
AATTGTTTTTGTTTTTTTCCATAATCGTGTTTTCTTTGCGGATGTGTTTTTCATCCGTACAGAAAACAAGGTTGGCGCGCACTGCGCGCACTACCGGATTTTGATCGACGCCGACAATTGCTCCGGCGGCGGCACCCTGGGCGCAGGATTATTTTGTTCCGGCCATGCCCGCCTTCTTTCGCTCTTCTTCCCGCAGGCGCAGCACGCGCCGCTGTACTTTCCCGGTGGTGGTCATGGGCAGTGCATCGATAAATTCGATTTCCTTCGGATATTCGTAGGGCGCAAGCTTGCCGCGCACATGCGCCTGCAGTTCGGCTGCCAGCGCGGCGGAGGGCTGGTGCCCGGGCGTGAGCACGACAAATGCCTTGACGATGTTGGTGCGCTCCGGGTCGGGGCTGCCGATCACTGCGGCGTTCGCGACCGCCGCGTGTTTCACCAGGCAGTTCTCGATTTCAGAAGGCCCGATGCGGTAACCCGCGCTCTTGAACACATCGTCGGCACGGCCCTGGTACCACAGGTAAGCGTCTGCGTCGATTTTCGCCAGATCACCGGTGCGGCACCAGTTTCCGCTGTACTTGTTTTGCGTCGCCTCCGGGTTCTTCCAGTAGCCGAGGAAGAACACCGCATCGGCGCTGCCGTGAATATCGGTTCGGTGCACCGCCACCTCGCCTACCGCGCCCGCCTCCACTTCATTGCCCGCGTCGTCGATGACGCCGACCCTGTGCCCCGGATAGGGCCGTCCGATTGAACCTGGCTTGGCCGGCCACAGGGTGTGCGAATTGCCGACGATATAGTTGATTTCGGTCTGGCCGAACATTTCGTTAATGGTGACCCCGAGCATTTCACGGCTCCAGGCGAACACAGTCTCGCCCACGGATTCGCCCGCGCTCATGATCGAGCGCAGGTTCAATTCGTAGTGCTGCTTGGGCTCGGGCACCGCCTTCATCATCATTTTCAGCGCAGTGGGAAACAAAAAAGTGTTCCTTACCGCGTATTTCTCCATCAGATGGAAAGCCTTTTCCGGATCGAAGCGTCCGCGGTAGCCGAGGATGGGATAGCCGTGATACAGCGTCGGCAGCAGCGCATCCATCAGACCGCCGGTCCAGGCCCAGTCGGCAGGCGACCAGAATAAATCGCCTGGCTGTGGAAATATATCGTGCGAATGGGAGAACCCGGGCAAATTGCCGAGCAGCACCCGCTGAGGCTTCAGTGCACCCTTGGGCGGACCGGTGGTGCCGCTGGTGTAGACCAGCAGTGCCGGCTCCTCTGCGGGCGTATCGAGGCAGGCAAACTTGTGCGATGCCTGCGCCAGCAGCGTCTCCCAGGCGATCGTTCCAGATTCGCGCGCCCGGTCCACGCCAATCACATGCTTTAGCGCGGGCAGGCGGTCCCGGATCGGCCACAGGTTGGGCAGCGAAGCGGTATCGACCAGGGCGACAACGGTTTCGCTGTTCTGCATGCGGTACTCGAGCGCGTCCGGCCCGAACAGGACGGACAGCGGCATGGCCACCGCGCCCATCTGGTAGCAGGCGATGTGGGCGACGACTGTTTCGGGACGCTGCGGCAAAATAATGCCGATTCGATCGCCGCGCTGCACGCCCAGGGCGGCGAGCGCGTTGGACAAGCGGTTCGCCTGTTGCTGCAAGTCCCAGTAGGTGTACTTCGCGGTCGCGCCGCCCTCGTCCTCCCAATAGAGCGCGAAGCGGTTGCGCTCCAGCGCATGCCGGCCGCAGCAGGCCCATCCCATGTTAAAGCGCTGTGGCACCTCCCATCGGAAGCCGCGATAGATTTCCTCGTAGCGGTCCTGCATGTCACCCTCCTCCCTGGAGAAACTACGCAGCGCATCGCCCTGCGTGAGCCAGAATTGCAGCCGCGCGACGCTCGCAGTCGCGCGGCACCCAGTCTAGTCCCGGGCGCTGGCTACTGGGGGCTGGACTATTGTAGTTGTTTCAGACGCTGATCGACGAAAGCAAGCAGATCCGGGCTGAGACCGCCCACGGCCCGGGCACGCCGGAACGCGTCCAGCGCCTCGGCGTCGCGCTTGTCTGCCTGCATGGCAATACCCATGCCCATCCACCACAGCCCGGCGCGCGGCGCAAGCTTGAGTGCCGCCTGGTAGCCTGCAACCGCCTCTTTGTAGCGCCCCAGACGCTGCAGCAGCGCGGCATCGAAAGCGTGGTAATCGGCATCGCCTGCCGCACTTCCGGCGTGCTTGTTCAACATATCGTGCGCACCCTGCAAATCGCCGCGTTCCACCTGAATGCGTGCCAGCAGCATCGCGTAGGCGGATCGATCCGGATTCAGGCTCAATCCTTCCTGCAGAAACTGCTGCGCTTCGTCCAGGCGCCGGTTCTCCAGCAACAAGCCGACCAGCGCCTGACGCGCCGCCACATGCCTGGCGTCCTGCGTCAGCGTAACTTTGTATCCGTCTATTGCCTCAGCGACTCGGCCCTGGTTGAGCAGCCGCGTCGCTTTGCGAAATTCGTCCTCGGCGCGTTCCGCCGGCGTCGCGACGCGTATCTGTTTGTCGATGCTGGCCGGGCCGGATTCCCTGGATGCAGGCGGTTTCGAAGATGTCACTTTTGGCGGGGCACTTTTCTCCCTGTTCGCCGTCACGGCTGCGGGCGCGGCCGAAGAAACGATTTTGCGCTCGGCTTTTGGCTTTGTAGTGGCGCTGGTTTCCTTGAAGGGCGTACCGATTTCGGTCGCGAGTTTCAACATCTCCATGTTGCCCGGCGCCGCAGTACCGGTCGCAGGCACGGCCGGTGCAGCTACTGCAGTCGACGTCGCCGCCTCAGCTTGCGGCTGCGGCGCAGCGGCCTGTACCGGTACGGGTGCCGATCGCTGCAGCCCTGCCGCCAACTCGGCACTGCGCGCTTTTGCCTGAAACGCCAGTTCAGTGACTACCGGGCGTGGATAAATCTGGTACAGCACCCAGCCCCCCCAGCCGACTGCGACGAATAGGCCAATACCGACCTCCCAGATGATCCGCCGCCAGTCCCTGCGCGACTTCACCGCACGCAGTTGCGGCATCGGCGTCTTGCCGCCGCCATCCGCCGCATGGCGCTTGTCCAGGTCCTGCAGCATTTTGTTGATCAGGCTCATTTGAGTACCAGCCAACCGAGGCCACTGCCGGCGAGCAGCCCCGCCATTGCCAGCCAGGCCCAGTGACGCGCCGGAAAGGAACTGGCTGCCGGCGTATCCGCAATCGCCGCACGCGCATGCCGGGCATGCACCTGGCGCACGCCCTCGCCGTACGCGAGCATCAAGGACTTGTGCGCGAGGATGTTCACCAGGCGCGGCACCCCGCCGGTGGCGCGCTGGATAGCGCCCACTGCATAAGGGCTGAAAACCGCATCGCCTCGGTAGCCGGCCACGTTGAGGCGGTGGGCCAGATAATAGGCCAGCTCGGCGCGCGTAAGCGCGCCCAGATGATGCTGGAAGGTAATGCGCTGGCGCAGTTGCCGCACCGACTCCTGGGCGAGCTTCTGGTCGAGTTCGGGCTGTCCGAACAGGATTACCTGTGCGAGCTTTCTTTTTTCGGTTTCCAGGTTGGTCAGCAGGCGCAGGGTTTCCAGCGTTTCCAGCGGCATCGCCTGGGTTTCATCGAGGCAGATTACCACGCGTTTTCTGTCGCGCGTGAAGTCGAGCAGCGCGTGGTTCAAAGCCTTGTGCAGACGGTGCTGATCGAGATTCGAGTCCACTTCGACGTGCAATTCGTCGCAGAGCGCGAGCAGCAGCGTGCGCGGCTCCAGGTTGGGGTTCGGAATGTATGCGGTGACGCAACTGTCGGCCAGCGTGGCGAGCAGTTTGCGGCACAACAGCGTCTTGCCCGTGCCCACTTCGCCGGTGATTTTGATGAACCCCTCGCCGTTGGCCACGGCCACCAGCAGGGTGTTCAAGCCTTCCTGGCTGCTCGCGCAGGCGAAGAAAAAACTGGTGTCCGGGGTAATGCCGAACGGTGGCTCGCGCAGGCCGAAATGATTGAGATAAATCACTGCTTTCCGTCTGCCGCGCCGGTTCGCTTGTCGGTGCGCATCTGGCGCATGCGATTGCGGGTGTCCTGCAGGTCCTGATCCCAATACTTGTCGTTTTCAATGATGCTGGGCTTGATCAGGATGACCAGTTCCCGCTTGACAGTATCGGTGGACGAGTTGCGGAACGCGCCGCCTATGCCGGGGGCGTCTGAAAGACCGGGAATACCGCTGCGGCCGTTGCCCAGTTCCACTTTCATCAAGCCGCCCAGTACCACGATTCTGCCGTCCTGGGTACGCACCATGGTATCGGACTCGCTGACGTTGATCGCCGCCACGTCTACGCTCTGTGCCCCCACGCCGGCGAGATTGAAGCCTACGGCCTTGGTTGCTACGCTGGTCACCAGGGGGTGAATATGCAGCGATATATTTCCGCTGTCGTCGATCTGCGGCGTCACATCGAGCGATATCCCCGAAAAGATATTGCTGATCTGCGGCGACACCGAGGTCGGGATGACCGTCCCCGCGGATATCGATCCGGGAGCCACGGTAATGCTGGTCACATAAGGCTGGTCGGTGCCGACCTTGAGCACGGCCTTCTGGTTGTTGAGCGTCGCTACCCTGGGGCTGGACAGGACCTGCACCGATCCCTGCGACTCGAGAAACTGCAGCAAAGCCGCAAAATTTCCGGTCTGCACTGCCAATCCGAACACCCCGCCCGCTACGCCGCTGACCCCGGAAACCGCACCGCCCGCTGTCGCAGATCCCACGCCGGCCCCCGGGTTGGCGTTGAAACTGCTGCCGCCGGCGCCGCTGCCGCTGGTGGCGCCGCTCAAACCGCCGGTCGCCGCCAGTCTGTTGGCCGCACCACCCAGACCACTGGAAAAACCGCCGGCGATCCCACTGGTTGGAAACGCCGCCCAATTGATGCCGGACTGGTAAGCCTGGTTCAAAGTCACATCGATGATTTTCGCTTCGAGCATGACCTGCCGCTCCACCGATACCTGCATCGCCTTGAGCAGCGCCGCAACGCTGCGCAGTTCCTGCGGCATCGCGCGCACCACCACCACGCCCGACTGCGGGCTGATCACGATATTTCGTCCGCCGCCGGTGCCGACGATAGTACGGATGGCGTATTCGACTTCGGCCCAGAAATCGGTAGTCTGGACCGTGGACATGCGCGTCGCATCGGCCTGCATGCCGCCAAGCGCACCCCCCGCATTGGGTGTCAGGGAAGGCGGACCCTGCGCGCCGCCGGGCGCTGCGGCGGCGGACGCCGCTACGCCTCCCCCGGCTGCTGCGGCAGCTGCGCCCGCGGCCGTAGTGCTAATTCCGCTGGAGCCGGCAGTGACACGCATGTCGCTGCGGCCCTGCCGCGCACCGATCAGGTAATTGACCTGAAACACGCGCGTCTGCATGCCGGCAGGCTGGATATAGACGCGGCTGCCGTCGATCCTGTACTCGTAGCCGTAGATCTCGCGTATCGCTTCCAGCGCTTCGGACAGGCTCACGTCCTTGAGGTTGACCGAAATCGATCCGGACACCTCCGGATGCACCAGCATGCTGTAGCGGGTGCCTGACACGATCGACAGGAAGACTTCGCGTGCAAGCGCGTTATTGACGTTCAGGTCGAAGCGCCCCTCGATCGGCTTTCCCTCGGCCTGGGGCAGTTCCATGCGCAGCGGCGGCAGCAAGGCCTGGTTCACGGCCTCGGGTTCTTTCGGTTTATGCGTCCGCGTGCCCTGGTTCAGTCCGTCGATTATCTGATCGCTGACCTTGTTAGGGCGCACAGGCTCCTGAGCACAGGCTGCGAGGATCAATGCGCATGCAAGCGCGCCTGCAATCTGTCCGGCAGTGCGTGGATTTCTCATGGACGTTTTGCCACTTTCTCAGGTTTTTCGGAGGTGCCAGGCGTAACAGCAGGCTTATCCATCGGCGGGAACAATTGCAGCACCTCAAGCTCTTGACCCGTTTTCAAGGTGACCCCGGTCGCAGTGATATCGACTAGCGTCGCCATGCCGTAAGCTCCTCCCAGAGGCACGTACTGGCCGTTGATAATCGCGCCTTTGCGCAGGCTCGACAGCAAAATCGACTCCAGGCGCGAACGCGACGCCGCGCCGGCCGCGGGATCCGCGGCTACAGCTGCGGCCGCACTGATCAACTCGAACGGGGGCCGCGTCGGATCGGTGAGCGCCTGTGCCGCGCTGCTGCCCGAGAGCAGCAGTGTGGCAGCCGCTACAATCGAAGGCACCAGCGTCAGACGCTCAGCCATAGCTTCTCCCGGCTGAGCGTATGCATTTTCAGCCTGAGCACGGACTGCGGGTACTGTGTCGCGCTCAATTCGAATTCGTCCCAGAACACCCGCTGGGGCATGCGTTCCATCGCGGCAAGATAATCGAGCAAATCGAAATAGTTGCCCTGAACGCTGAGTTCAACCGTGTGGCGAAACACGGTGCTGGCAGCGTTTGGGGCGACCGCAACTGAGGAGCTGTTGCTGCCGGGCAGGTTGCGCAGCGATTTCAGCTGTATTTTTCGGTTCTTCGCGATCACGTTCTCGAGCATTGCGAGGATCTTTTCCGGTGCGACAAACTGCTGTTGCTGTTCCTCGAGTTGCCTATCCAGCTGCGCCATCTGCTCCTGCAGGCTCTTGAGCTTCCCACGGTTCAGTTCGTTCGGGTCCTTTAGATTCGGGCGAACCAAAGCCTCAATCTGTAAACGAATCGCCTTGGTTTCATCTTCCTGCTGCGCTATTTGCGCCCCCAGCAGGTTTCGTCTGGCCAGTACCGGATTCAGCAGGAACACCTGCAGCAAAGTCACCATAACCAGCGTAACTGCGGCGAAAAACATGACCCGCTCGCGCAGGCCCATGGAATCGATGCTGTCGGCATATTTTTGCAGCAGCTTTTTCACTTCGATCCACCGTTGCGGTTTTGCGCCGGCCGCGGCGGCCCCGGCAAAACATTGTCCGCGGGAAGTCCGGAGTGGCTGGAACCGAGCCGGAACTCGATGTAGTTGTAGCTGACCGGCGTGCCGGCGGTCGCATCTGCCGCCAGCGCCCCCGCCTGTTGTGTCATGCTGAGCGAGTCGAACGCACGACCCTGCATTGCCCGTTCCTGATTCAGGCGATATATATACGAGGGCACCAGTTCGGGCTGCAGTGCACGCCCGACAATTTCCATGTCGGCGCCGCCGTTGCCGACTTTGAAACTGGTCAGCCACAGTCCGGCGAGGGACTGGCGCGCCAGGGCGCGCATATACTCGGCATAACTGATGTCGCTGGCAAGCAGCCCCACGCCGATGCTGTCTAGCGTCGCCTTGCGCGCCTTCAGCTGCTCCTCCAGCTTGCTCACCTCCGCCGCCAGGTTCGCATCGACGGCCTTTGGCGCATAGCGGGCGTTGGCCTCGAACAGCCGCAGCTTCGATATTTCATATTGTCTATTGGTCTCCACCGCCTGCCGATCGAGGTTCAAGGTCTCGGTGCTGGCATAGGCATAGAAGCCCGCAACTCCAACCAGCAGCAGCGCCAGCGCATCAAGCATGTTCACCGCGGAAAACGTCTTCTTCTGCTTGAGGAAGATCGGGTTGAACAGATTGACTTGCTGGCTCATAGAGACTTCGCCTCCACGCGCAGCGCTGCACCCAGCACATGCAGCAGCTGCCATTGCTTGTCCATGCCCATCTCTGCGCCGGAAAATTCCAGCGCCTCGGCTAAATTGATTTGCCGCAACGGCAGGTAAAGCTGCGATCGAAGAAATGCCAGCAGCCCGATGTCTTCCGGCATCGGGCCGAGCAGCAGTTCCGACAGGGTAATATTCTGGTACTGGCGCTCGAAGTGATCGAGCGAGCGCTGCAACTCCACGCCGATGCGCTCGAAGTACGCCTGCCGCTGGCTTTCCTGTGCCGCTGCAAGCTGTGGCCAGCTCAGGTCCAGCCTGCGCGCAAAATAGAGTTCCCCTTCGAAGGAGAGCGTGAACAGTCCGCCGACGTGATCGAAGGTCAGCATGCCTATGCCGCGTTCGGCCGTTTCGAAAAGCTGCGCGATATTGCGCTGGGCGGTTTCGGGTATGTCGATTACCTGAAGCGCAATATTGGCCCGCTCGAACTGGGCGATCTGTTCCTGCACGATCTCATTCTTTGCCGCGACGGCGTACATATAGTGGCTTTTCCCCGGCGCATCTTTGTCGATCGGGATGTCGAGCACGTCCATGGTCGCGTCATCAATGTGATACTCAAGCAGGTCCTTGACGCGCCAGCGGATCGCCGCCTTCAGTTCCTCGCGCGGCACATTAGGCGCGTCCACCATCAGCAGCTGGTATTCCGCGGGGTGCAGCAGCGTCGCGCAACGATAACGGGCCAATGCAAATTCTCGCGCCGCTTGCTGCAGTTCGGCGCCGCTGGTTTCGCTCTGTTTGACGATGCCCCAATGATCAACCTTGGGCCTGCCCAGCGCGGTGCGCTCGACATGAGCCAGCCGTATGGCGTCAGCATCGGTGCTGATAGCCATCCAGCCCGGCTGTACTTTGTTCTTGGAAAACCAAGCCATATACACCAGTCGTTGGACGAGTTACTTGAAGTTATATCAATAAATCATTGTTGTCAATGGTTTTTCCTAGCTCCAGCGCATGTATTACCAAGGACGTTCCGGACAGGATTCGGACCTGAGCAGGATTCGGACCTGAGCCTCAGCGCGCCGAACACAGCGCTAATATACCGAGCCAGTTTCAGAAAAATCGTTTGCCCTTCGTCACGGCGAGTTTGCGACGACCAGGCGTTTGCGCTCGACATAGCCCGGGGTCGCGGCCAGCGCGGCATCCGGACAGACCGCAGAATTGCAGGCCACTGCTTCGATGCTGTAGCTTGTAAGGGCTTTCGGCACCCCGGGTGCAGTCTCACCCTCGTAAAAAGAGTAAGGCGGGCCCGGCGGGGAAGTATAAGGCGGCGCTTGCGCGGTGCAGGTCACGGTCACCGAAAACCCTGTTTCTGCACGCAAATCCAGCGTCGCGCCGGGTGCGGCTATGCAGTTGCCGGAGCGCAAAGCCTGGTAAAGCCCCCATTCATTTCCGGCGCGTGCCGTCTGCATGGCGCGCGCCGACAGGAGGTCCTGCGCCGAGGTGAGTTGCTGTGTCGTTCCCAGCCTCACCAACGCGGCCGAAAGCGTCGCCATGATTACCAATACGACAATGGCCACAATTGCGCCGAAACCGCGTTGTCCGGCAATCATGGCACGTTGTCCACGTGCACCCCGTGCACCAGCACGATGGGTTCGTTCTGCTCGGCTATTTCGAGTCTCATCCAGACGAAGCCGCTTTGCTGGGTTGCACCTAGATTCGGGGAATAGTCGAAGCGGCAGTTTCTCACCTTGGTCGCGAGTACCGGCGTGGTGCCGGCCACGGGCACCGGGCAGGAACCAGGCGTCGCCGCGTTATAGCCGTAGTTCGCGAATCGATATAGCGTTCCGGTACCGCTGCCCTCGGCATCGACCCATGGCGGGCCGCCAGCCCCCGCGCACACATAGAACACGGCATTCTGCGAATTGGGTACGACCACGAAGCGCCCGCCGTCATAGCCGCTGGAAAACTGGGTTGCCGCCAGCAGCGTAATCCGGTGATAGCCAAGGCGGGGGTCGGGCGATGCGACGACCGACTGAATCGCACCCCGGTTCGTGCCGGCATAGACCTCGTTCGTAATCTGATTGTCGATGACCAGCCAATCGCCCGGACTCGGAGTCGGGGATACGGGGGAGAATTGCGTCAGCACATCCAGCGCGCTCACCGCAGAGGTCCCGTCGAACCATGCGCTTCCGGCAGCCGTCGTATCCGGTCCCATTCGATAGCGCCCCCCGGTGGACGTCGGTACCGATTCGAAGCAAAGCGGGCCGGGCGAGCGTATCGAGTTGGGCACGGCCAGGCGGATATCACGGGACATCCTGCGCAAGGCCGTGTCGGCGAGGTCGGTCAGGCGGGCACGACGGCCGACGGCCACATAGCTGTCCAGCGCGGGTTTGAAAAAAACCGAGATGCTGGCTGCAATAATGCCGGTGATCACCATCACCACGATCAACTCGATCAAGGTGAATCCGCGCTGCCTCATCGCTAACATGGCGGCCCCGCATAACAGGTGCGCCAACCGGTGAGCGAGTAGGTCTCGCTCTCGCGCGTCACATTCACCTTGACGGTGAGTTGATCCGCTGCCGGAACCACGCCGGAAACCATGCTCAAAGACACCGGCGTCGCCGCCGGCGGACTGACGCTGACGCTGACGCGATAGCCGCTCAACACCGTCGTTCCGTCGATGTCGCAAATATTCACCGAGCTATAGCCGTTGTAGTCGCGCACATCGTCGTAATCGAGGCGCGCGCAACCCGCCGCCGGCACGTTGGGGGCCACTGCAAAAGCTTTGAGCAGAATTTCTTCCATCATCTCCTCTGCAACCGCCGACATTTGCTTGCGCACCATCGGGTCCGCGCTGGAGCGCACCGTTGTCGAAAATGTCAGCAATACACCGGCCAGCCCGATGCCGATGATCACAATCGCCACGACCAACTCGATCAAGGTCATGCCCGGCTGGCGGCTACTCGACATATCCGGTCACCCAGACGATTTTGATTGCTGCCCCCTGCCCGGCGACAGCGATACTGCCGGAGAATACGCTCGCACCTGCGCCGTCACTGCTGATCGTTCCGACAGGCTGAAAATACAATACCCCGCCGGCCGGATAGCCGCTCACGCCCACCGATCCGTCTTTGCTTTGATAGGCTGCGCCATCGGGACTGGCCAGGGGCTTATTGCAGGCGTTCGGCGGAACCGGCGGATTGGAGTCGGCGATCGCAAGCACCACCGTAGTCGCTGTGAATGTGGCACAGACCAGGCGCCGGTGGCCAACCGCGGATTTCTGCGCAAAACGCAAGGCGCCCACCACGTCGGCGTAAAACACCGCACTGGCGAGGGCGCGGCTATCCATGATTCGCGGCAGCGCGATGGCCGACAGGATGCCCAGAACCAGGATGACCACGATCAGTTCAACCAGCGTAAAACCGCCCTTTCTTGACATCAGTACAACTCGCGCACGTGTATGGTTTTGCGGGTCTCCGGCGCATAGATGCCAAAACTGGCGCGCGCGGATGGATCGCGATCGTAAGTGATCGCGCAATTTCCGTTTATCGATCGTAACCAGGGAATGGCCGCAGCCGTGGTGGCAGGATGGCTGGCCAGGCAGGACTGATCGGCCGCGCCCGTGCCCAGGTTGATCGCCAGATCCACGCTGCCTGTGGCCACCGGCGCCGGTTTGGTCAGGACGATGCTGCCCTGCCCTGCGGCAAGCGTCGTTCCGGTGACATGACTTGCTCCAAGATTCGCCGCGGACAGGGTGCCCGTATACCCTGACAACGCAACCGCAGCGGCGGGAATGACGCTGAAACTGTCGGCGCTGTTAATGGTCCAGGAGTTGCCGGTCCAGTATTCCGCCCGCAGCGGCAGACTGAGGTCGACCTTTTCGCCGCCGAACGCATTGAACACACGCAAACGGCCGTGACGAATGTTAATCGCGCCATTGGCGCCGGAGGATGTGACAGTGTCGGCATCCTCGGCGTGGACCTGGATCGCCTGCTCGGCGAAAGGCAGGCCGTTGAACACGAAAGAAATCTTTCCCGTCGCATCCGAGTAGTTGACCTTGCCCTCGCCGGGACTCAGGTTGAGGAACTTGGCCGCCGGTACTGCGCCCGTGCCGCCCGCGACCGCATCGACATACAGTTGGCCGCTGGCGCCGCCCACCGGCACGCTCAAATTGACGTTCTTGGCGTAGCCGCCGGCGTTGTAATAGTTGGAGGTCGCTGCAGCCGCTGCGTTTTTCGCGGTCACCGTCACGGTGAAGGGCTGACCCGGCACCGGTCCTGTCGGATTGCCGGAGTAGGCGAAGCCGCCGCCCTGGGGCGTCACAACCGTGTCGAAGCGATCCGGTATAAATCGCCCGGCATAGGGGTCGACCGTGCTGACTACGGAGTTCTTGCCGTTGATGACATCGCTGCCCAGATAACCGCTGGCGTTCGACAAGGTCGCGTGCAATTGCAGCACGCCGACCTCGTTCCAGGCCAGGTCGCTCAGCGTGGACGCGCCCGAATTGAACCCGCTCAGCACACGGCTGATGGCGCCGGCCCCGCCCAGGCCGGGCAGATGGTTGAAAGATGTCAGTTCGGCCCCTTCCGCAGCGGCTTCCTTGCCGAAATTCGGCGTGAATGCCGGCGTTGCTGCGCCATTCATCGCCGTCACCGTCGCCTTGAACGACCGCCCCGCCTGGATGAAAGCCGCCCCCGCCGGGCCGGAAGCGGCAGGATTGAGGCCCGTGCCATTCGCCGGCGCGCAAGTGCCCGCACCGACCACGGTACACGCAATATTGGTGATATCGAAATGGTGCGGTTTCACTACGAACGCGTTCGTGGATCCGCCCAGCGCGGACAGCAGCGATCCGCCTGCGGCCTTGCGCGCCCACAGCTTCACCTGCCCGACGTCGGCGTAATTGAAGGTAAAGGGTGCATTGCCGTTGGCGTCGAAAGTCAAATTGACCGGCAGATAACTCGCCACCGCGCCATTGTTATTGCGCGCGATGGTGGTCGCGGCGCCGCCGTTGACGCTCATCAGGTTGCTGGCATAGCAGGCAGCCGGATTATTGCACTCGTAAGCGAATTCGACCGGGCTAGCCCCGACCAGCGCAGCCTCGCAGGCCTGGGTGGTGGTGTTCGTCTTCACCGCGCGCAGATAGTTCGTGGCAGAGCTTATCCCCGCCACTTGCGCCGGTATGGTGGCCACTGCGCCGCCGGCCGCGGCGGAGAAAATGAAAGCCGCGGTGTTGAAAGTGGTGGAGCAACTATTGGCCACTACGCACACCCCGCCCTGACAGCACTTGCGCGGGTTCAAGGCCGGTGTTAACTCGGCCGAAAGCGTCACCGTTGCGACTGCGCCATCGGCCGCCAGGGGATAGCTGAGCGTCGTGGTGGCGACGCCGGTGGCATCGAAGGTGAGCGTGGTCGCGCCCAGCGTGCCGCCCGTCGTCGCCAGCGTGGCCGTCGTGCCGCTGGCGGCGAGGTACTTGTTGATGCAGGGGCTGACGCCGTCCGAGCAGGCCGTGACCGTCGCGGTGCTCGCCAGACAGGCGAGACCGGTGGCTGGCAGGGATAATTCGTAATGATCCGGCCCGCCCGCGCTGGGTGGCTTGAGTGCGATAGTCAGAAAGGCGTTGCGGGAACTGGTGACGTTTGCGGTGGTATTGCCCGTCGCCCCGGCGGCCGCCTTGGCGCCGTCCCAAACCGCGAAGCCACCGCCATTGCCGGCGGTTGTACCGGCATCCTGACGCTCAGCGATGCCGGTGAGGTTCGCGTTCGTCTGCGCGCTGAACGCGGCCGCGGTGCTGTCATTGTCGCGCGCGACGGCCTGCACGATGCGTGTATTCGCCACCGTAGTGGTCACACCGGTGACGGTCACGGAGTTGCTGGTGCCCCCCTTGACGCCGCCGCCGGTGACATCCCAGGGATTGCCCACATTGGTCGCGCCGCGATAAGTGATGATCCGCGCATAGGCGTGGTCGGTGGGTCCGGTAATGGTGGGGCCGGCCATCGCCGTCGAGGTGGCGCGCGCCCAGAATACGGTGAGGCGTGTTCCCGCCGTCCCCGCGCCGGTCGCCTGCGGGCTATTCGCCACCTCGACAAAGCCCTGGGCATCGGCAAGCGTCGGAATCTGGCCGCCGGTCGTCTCGATGAACAGCAGCCCCACATCGTCCACCGCGTGCGCCGGCCAATTGAGGCCGACAGTGACTGCTCCTCCGAGACCGACGAACACCGGTGCGGGAGCCGTCTGCGGCCTGAGCGCTATGCTCAGAAAAGCGTTGATGGAATTGGTCACCGTCGCGGTGGTGTTGCCGGTCGCTCCGGCCGTCGCCTTGTAGCCATCCCAGACCGCGAAGCCGCCGCCATTGCCTTGCGTCGTCCCGGCATCGTGTCTTTCGGTGATGCCGCTCAAGTTCACATTCGTCTGCGCGCTGAACGCGGCCGCACTGCTGTCGTTGTCGCGCGCTGCGGCCTGCACCACCAGGGTGTCGGCCACGGTAGTGGTGACGCCGGTGACGGTCACTGAGGTGCTAGCCGGCGTCTTGACCCCGCCGCCGGTGACATCCCAGGGATTGCCGGCGCTGACGACGTTGCGGTAGGTGAGGATCCGAGCGTAGACGTGGTTGCCGGGATCGGCGACGGTGGGCGGAGCCATCGTCGCCGATGTGGCGCGCGCCCAGAACACGCTGATTCGCGTTCCGGCCAGTCCCGCGCCGCTGGCCTGAGGACTGTTCAATACTGCGGCAAACCCGGCGGGCGTGGATAGCGTGGCCGCCTGACCGCCGGTGCTCTCGACGAACAGCAGCGCAAGGTCGCCGATGGCGTGCGCCGGCCACGCCGGTGTGACCGCTCCCGTGCCCTGGACCGCCGCTCCGGCGGCCTGAAAACTCGCCCCCGGCTGCGGCTTGAGCGCTATGGTCAGAAACGCGTTGGTGGAATTGCTCACCGTCGCGGTGGTGTTGCCGGTCGCCCCCGCGGCCGCCTTGACGCCGCTCCATACGCCCAAACCGCCGCCATTGCCATTTGCGGTTCCCGCATCGAGACGTTCGGTGATGCCTGTCAGCGTCGCGTTCGCTTGCGCGCTGAAGGCTGCCGCCGCACTGTCATTGTCTCTTGCTACTGCTTGAACGACCAGCGCGTTCGCCACCGTGGTGGTGACGCCGCCTAGCGTCACCGAGGTGCTCGCTGCGGCCTTGACGCCGCCGGCGGTTGCGTCGATGGGATTGCCGCCGCTCAAAACGCCGCGAAAGGTAATGATCTGGGCGTAGAAGTGATCGCTGGGGCTGGCTATTATCGGCCTGGCCATTGCGGTCGATGTGGCCCGGGCCCAGAATACGCTGAGCTGCGTTCCGGCCGTTCCCGCGCCGGTGGCCTGGGGACTGTTCGCCACCGCGACGAAGCCGTTGGGGACACCGAGCGTGACCGCCTGCCCTCCTGTACTTTCGATGAACAGCAGCGCTATATCGTTCACGGCGTGCGCAGGCCAAGCCGGATTTGCGCCTATGCCCGTGCTCGTGACACCGCTCACCGCGTTTCCGGCGGCCTGATAGGTCACCGCAGCGGACACATGCGCGCTCCGGACAGCCAAGCAGGCCAGCGATGCCAACACGAGAACCACTCGGATGAGGATGAGTCTGCTCATGATCTGGCCTTGCGCACCGCATAAACAAAGGGCAGGATCGGTCGCACCGAGCCTGCCCTTAGTCCGATAGGCTGCGCGAGCGTTTCAGCTGCTCACGCCGGACCCGCGCGCGCAACATGCACAAAGGCGGCCGACTCCATCAACACCCTGATGTCGTGGCCGCGCCGACGCGCGCAGGCAAGGTTGTGGTCGCCGCAGAATAGACGAAACTGCAACTCGACGGCGCAGGCGCATTGACTACCTGGATGCTCACCTGATTGGTGCCGGCGACGGCAGTATATTCCGCCGACAAGCCGGCCGCGGCGTAGATATTCGAATCCGCGCCGGCGGTCGAAGCGGCAGGATAGCCGTTGAGCATGGCGATGGAAATCCCGTCCAGGGTGACCCCGACGTTGGATCCCAGGCCCTGCGATGCCTGCGCGGCATAGGCAATATTCATCGCAGAACTTACCGCACCGCGGGCGCCGCTAAGGATGGACGCTCTCGCGCCACTCTGAATGCCCATGAACTTCGGCAGGGCGGTCGCGGCCAGAACCCCCAGAATCACGATCACCACGATCAGTTCAATCAATGTAAAGCCGGGCTGATATCTTTTCACCGTCGTTCCCTTCGGCCAAAGCGGTCCGCGCCAGTGCCCGACTTGTGTCGGGCACTGGCGCACTCACTGTACGATCAACAGCCGGAACTGACTATGGTACCCACGACCGGCGGTTTGGTGGCGGTTGCGGCGGTATAGGAGAACGCACATCCGTTCGGCGTAGGCGCGTTTTCCACTGCAATTGTGAGCGACGTCGCGCTCGGGCTGACTACAGTGTATTCAGCCGACAGGCCTGCCGCCGCGTAAATGCTCGACCCTACCGGCGTATTGGAGGTGGGATAACCGTTCACCATGGCGATCGATATCCCGTCCAGGGTGATCCCCACGTTGGAGGCTAGTCCCAGGGACGCCTGCGTCGCATAGGCAATGTTCATCGCCGAGGCCACCGCCCCGCGCGCGCCCTGCAGCGTAGACAGTCTGGCGCCGCTCTGAATTCCCATGAACTTGGGCAAGGCGGTCGCGGCCAGTATGCCCAGGATTACGATCACCACGATCAATTCGATCAATGTGAAACCCGATTGCCTTTTAAACATTTGAAACTCCTTTTTTACTCGATACACTGCGTCGAAGAATAGACTACATCCCCTTGTCCTGCAATAGAAAACTACTCAGGTTGACACTATTTCACAAACCCCGATGCGGTTGCGCGCCGGATCATGGGGGCCGGCATTGCCTTGCCCCCCAGGCGCAGGCTCGAACCGCGCCGCATTCCCTGGACCTGGAGCCAGTTACTGGAACCATGTGAAAGTTTCAACCGGTACAAAACTGACCGCACTCAACACCTTGCGCGGCGGCGCGTTCGTTTCCTGCACCTCGTCATATTCGATTTTCACCCGATAACGCACCCATTTTCTGCCGTCGGACCTGGGCAGGAATTTGCTCTCCAGGTTGACGACATAAATGAATTCCCGCCGGGCAAGGTCGAAGTACCAGCTGCCCGGCTTAACCCGCGCATAGGCATCGGAGTAGTACTCGCCGACGTAGTTTTCCGGCGGGTCCTGCAGCCAGTTGACCGGGTTTTCGAGCCGCAGCGTTTCTATCTGCTTGTCGCGTCCTTCGATCATGTAGGCGGCAACGCGCAACTGCAAGGCGCTTTTGATTGCGGCCGCGGTTTGTTGCATGGATGCTTTTTCGGCTGCCTCCTTGTACACCTGGAGGCGGTCGACGAGGAGAAAGGCCATGACGGACACGACGCAGACGACAATGACCAGTTCGAACAGGGTGAAGCCGGCGTGGCGGCCTGCCTGTACGCGTCGATAGCGCGGCAGCAACGCGCGGCGCACCTCATGCACCCCGGCGCCCGAACGCCGCCTGGCCAAGATCCCACATCGGCAGGAACACGCCCAGGGCGAGGATTAAAACCATGACGCCGAGGAAGGTGATCATGATCGGCTCGATGTTGGCGGAAAGGGACTTGAGTTCGTAGTCGATCTCGCGCTGGTACATGTCCGCGACCTCGCGCATCAAGTCGTCGAGTTCCCCGGTCTCTTCACCCACTGCCACCATCTGCAGCACGATAGGCGTAAACACGCCCGTGGCCCGCGCCGTGCGCAGCACGCTCTCGCCGCGCTCCACGCCGTCGCGCATTTGATCGATGCGCTGCGCAATGTAGGAATTGTCGACCACCTGGGACAGCACCGCCAATGTCTGCACCATCGACATGCCGCTTTTCAGGGAGATGGAAAAACTGCGCGCGAATCTGGCCAGGGTGACCTTCTCGATGATCGAGCCGGCGAGCGGCAGACGCAGTTTGAGTTTGTCCCAGTTGTAACGGCCGCCCGGTGTTCCGGTATAGACACGAAAGCCGATCGCAGCGGCGATGCCCAGCACCAGAAGCAGCGGCCAGTAATGCACCATGAAATTGGAAAAAGAAATCAGCAGCTGCGTAATCGGCGGCAGGGCGGTCTTCAAGCCGGCAAATAATTTCGCGAAAGCCGGGATCACCAGCAGATTGACGATCACGATGGCTATCGCCATCGCCACCATGACGAAAGCCGGGTAGCGCAACGCCTGCTGTACGCGCTCTTTCATCTCTTTCTCGAATTCGAGGTGATTGAAAAGCCGCAGGAAGATCTCTTCCAGGCTGCCCGACATCTCGCCCACGCGCACCATGCTGACAAAGAACTGCGAAAATACTTCCGGATGGCGGCGCATGGAAGAACTGAGGTCGCGTCCGCTGTCCAGGCTGGAGCGCAGATCCTGCATGACCCTGGCCATGGTGACGCTCTTGGCCGATTCCTGCAGCCCAGCCAAAGCACGCATGATGGGCACGCCGGATTTGAGCAAGGTGTACATCTGGCGGCTGAACAGCAGCCTGTCGTTCAGCGTGATGCGCGGCGCAAACAGGCGCGTGAGCCGGGATTCGCTACGCCCTGCAGTGCTCGGGGCGGACGTCGGTCCAATGTCGATCGGCGCGATCCCGGTATTGACCAATTGGTCGGCAACGGCGCCCGCATCATCGTCCTCGAGCACCCCCGTGACCAGTTCGCCCCGGGCGTTTCTTCCCTTGTAGACAAAATGGGGCATCAGTCCTCGAGCTCGGAACTGACGCGTATCGCTTCTGCCAAGGTCGTCCTGCCGGCAAGCACCAGCTGCCCCGCGTGGTGGCGCATGCTTTTGCCCGCCATATGGCTGACCGCGAGATCGGAAAATTCGGTCGTGTCTTCGCGGTTGACCGCCGCGGTGAGCGCGGCGTCCATTTCCAGCATTTCGTATACGCCGGTGCGCCCGGCGTAGCCGGTCAGGTGGCA
>CAKKSJ010000491.1 GCA_919902965.1 Burkholderiales bacterium | reverse complement strand
TGGACATGGGCGCCAGCTACTATCGTTTCGGCGGCATGATGAAGGGCTATATCCGCCGCGTGTTCGGCGACGCCCTGGTGGACCGGCACCTGGAACTGAAGCGCAAGGCGGATCCCGCCATGATCCTCAATCGCCACGTGATTTTCTAGACATGCCCGGCCTGGCCAGTAATACGCGGCCGACGCCTGCAGATTTTGCCTCCTGCAGCGGCTGCAATCTGTGCCTGCTGGTGTGCCCGGTATGGCGCCGCACGCGCGACTTCGCGCTGACGCCGCATGGGCGTGCCAAGGCGCTGCAATTCGGCGCAAGCGCCGCCGACATTGCCGAATCGATCCGTAGCTGCACCCTATGCGCGGCCTGCGAGCCGGTCTGCCCCGAGGAAATTCCCCTGGTCGCGATGAGCATGCACCTGCGCGGGCAATTGCCGCAGGCTGCCGAGATTCTAGGCCTGCGCGCCCGCATGGAAGCGCAGGCCGGACGCACGCCGTCGGCGCAACCCGGCTCAAGGCGCGCGCTGCTCCCCGGCCAGGCACTGCGCGAGCGCCCCGGCAGCCTGGAACGGGCAGCCGCGCTTCTGGGCGGCGCCGGCAATATCCAGATTGCCGACGACGATGGCGCGGATATCGCGCTCGCGCTTGAGGCGGGATGCGCGATTCCGGCGCCACGCATGGACCGGTTTCTGCGCCCGCTGCGCGGGCTGAAGCAGATCGTCATTGGCGAGGGACTGTTGCTGCGCCATCTGCGCGCATTGCTGCCGGGATCAAGCCTCATCGGCCTGGGCGTAGCCTTGAGCCGTCTCGCCGCCGTGCGCAGCGCCCTGCGCCCGACCGACCTGTACGTGATCGAGCCGCGCGCCTATCATGCCGACTACCCGCGCCTGGTCCGGTATTACGACAGCCTGCGCGCGACCGCGGGCTGCGCCTTCAACCTCGACTTGCAGCGCATCGCCATACCGGCCACGGCGCGCAGTCTGCCGCAACGCCTGGGGCTGGAAGCGATCGACGACGGCGTTCAGTTGCGCTGGATACTGCAGGGCCGAAACGTCAAGCGCATTGTGGTGGAAAGCATGGAGGACCGTGCCACGTTCGAACAATCCGGGGACACTCCGGTGGTGCACTTGGCGGATTTGGCGGATGATGGGACATCTTTGAAATGATTTCCCGATGACCATGCGCACAGTTGATGTAGTTATCGTCGGCGCCAGCCTGTCGGCGGCCGCGGCGGCCAAGCGCCTGGTGGACGCCGGCCTGGAAACCGTCGTGCTGGAGCGCAAGGAACTCCCGCGCCACAAGATCTGCAGCGGCATCCTGTCGCCGCGCGGACACCGCTTCCTGCTGGAAAACTTCGGCCCGCTGCCGCGCGAAACCCTGCACGAGCCGACCTCCTGCCGCGGCGTGACGTTTCACTTCCCCAGCATGGTGTCGCTGGAAATGGATTTTTTCGGCGGCCCCACGCCGCATCTGCACCGCAAGTATTCCGACTACTGGGCGATCAAATCGAGCGGCGCCGAAGTGCACGACCGCACTTCTTTTGCCGGACTTGAGGACCATGGCGATCACGTGCTGGTGCATGCGCGACGCCAGGGCGAGCCGGTCGAATACCGCGCACGCCAGGTGATCGGTGCCGACGGCCCGAGTTCGCTGGTGATCCGCTCGATCTACCCGGATTACCCGCAATCGATCCCCTGGTTTTTCGTCGGACAGAAATTCCACGACATCATCGACTGCCCGCTGAGCCCGGACTATTTCCATTTCTGGTTTCATCCCGGCCTCGGACATTACACCTGGAGCCACGCCCGCGACGGGCGGCAGATCGTCGGCGTCGGCTTCAAGCGCGGCGACAACTTCGCCAAGAAACACGAAAACGTGGTGAACTACCTGGCCGAAAAGCATGGCGTGCGCCTGCAACCGCATACCGAGGACGAGGGCTGTGGCGAGAACTTCGGCCCGTCGCTGATCAACCGCTACGTGTTCGGCAAGGGCAATGTGCTGATCACCGGCCAGGCCGCGGGTTTCCTCAACATGATAGGCGAAGGCATGAGCTGCGCCCTGCACTCGGGCGCGATCAGCGGCGAGGCGGTGGTGGAGGCGCGCGCGCGCAACCGTCCGGTGCAGGACATGTACCGCCGCATGATCGCCTCCGAGGTGCGCCGCACGACGGACCAGTGGAATCCGCTCAAAATCGCGTTCGAGCGTCCGCACGAAGCCGATTTCCCGGCCGCACTCAAGGCCCTCCCCTGGCGCGACCGCGCCAAGGTGCTGCGCGACATGTGGCGTTTCGTCGTGCTGTACAAGGAATTCAACTGGGGCCGGCAGATATTCCGCGCCGCCCTGCAGCGGCCGTTCATCGGCGGCTATTCGATGCAGCGCTGGCTGTAGCGGACAATGCGGGCGCTTCCGCAACAGTTGGGCGTCTGCGCCCGTGATGACGAGCGATCGGGAGTTAGTGAATTCCCAGTTGAATCTTGATGGCGCGCTCGATGCCATGCATTTCCGACGGGGATACCTTGCCAATCCGTCTCTTGAGTCGCTGCTTGTCTGCCGTCATGATCTGGTCCGCCATCGCTTTGCCCTGGGCGCCCTTGACCTCGATCCGGGATTCGAACACGTAGAGCTTGGTCGTATTGCTGGTGACGGGAACCACCTGCACGCGGGCCATAGCTCCGTTGGATGCATCGTTGCTGACAATGACCGCCGGTCGGGTCTTCCTGACTTCGGAGCCCGTCGCGGGCTCGAAATCCACCCACCAGACCTCACCGCGTTTCATCGACGCTCCCGATCAGGCCCTCCGTCCAGGCGCGCGCCTCTCGCTCGCGCGCTGCATCCCGCGCGGCCTCGCGATACTGGGCCCCAAGATCCTTCTGCGCGACATGAGGTCGGGCGAGATCTTCGATGAACTTGCTGATGCTGCCGCGTCCGACGACCCGGTGCAGGCCTTCGTACACCGAGTCTTCGATCAAAATGGTGAGTTTTTTGCTCATGGCCGACTCCTGCAATCGACACGTATGATTATACGTATTCGACCTGCCAGTGTCATCCCGTAAAGGTACCCGTAAAGACTAAGTTTCAGGTTGATACAACGACGCGACTCACGCGCAGCAAATACACCGTGACCAGGCTGCTCGCCAGCGCCAGGCTGGCGATTGCGGCGAGCCAGAAGCCCGGCGCCCCCATAGGGGTGGAAAGGCCGAGCCAGGCAAGATCGACGCTGGTCAGGCCAATCACGTAGCCTCCACCGAGACCCACGCCCCACAGGGCGACGGCATAGATCAGCATCGGTACCACGGCGCGTTTATAGCCGCGCAATACGTTGACCACCACCGCCTGCACCGCGTCGAACAGATGATACACGGCGACGAACGCGATCAATCCGGCAGCGACGCGGCGCAGCCCCGCGTCCCCTGAATACAGGCCGACGATCCCGTCGGCGAACAGGTAGAGACATGCGCCAACGACCGCGGCGCAGGCAAGCGCGAGCGCGAGGCCGGTGAGCCCGGCGGCGCGCGCCCGCGCGTGCTGACGCGCGCCCAGCGACTGCCCGACTACCACGCTGGCGGCATTGCCCAAGGCGAGCGGCAGCATGAAGCACAGCGCGGCCAGGTTGGCGGCGATCTGGTGCGCGGCCGAATACAGCGCGCCCAGACGCGCGATAAACAAGGCCATGAAAGTGAACCCGGTCACGTCGATGAGAAAGGTCAGGCCGATCGGCAGGCCCAGCGACAGGATGCGGCCCAGCGCTTTCGCATCCGGCCAAGACCAGCGCGCGAACACCCGGTACGACCGATAACCGGGCTCGAACCAGCACCAGGCCCAGGCGAGCGCGCACAGGATCCAGGCGATCAAGGCGGTCGCCACCGCGCAGCCGGTGCTGCCCAATTCGGGCGCGCCCAGGTTGCCGTACATGAACACCCAGTTGAGCGGCACCTTGAGCGCGAGCCCGATCAGCGTCAGTGCCATCACCGTGCGCGGCCTCGAGATCGCGGTTGAAAAGCTGTAGAACACGCGGAACAGCAGCGACGCCGGCACCGACCATGCGAGCGCGT
>CAKKSJ010000490.1 GCA_919902965.1 Burkholderiales bacterium | reverse complement strand
GCGCCGGTGATCGAGAACGCGGCGCGCCAGGCCGGCATGCCGGTGGGGCCGCTCGCCATCGCCGACGAAGTGTCGCTGAAACTCGCGCAAATGGTGCGCAGGCAGGCCACGGCCGATCTTGCCGCCGAAGGCAAGGCCTACCGGCAGCATCCGGCGTTCGCGCTGGTCGATCGCATGGTGGACGAATTCAAGCGGCCGGGGCGCGCCGGCGGCGGCGGATTCTACGCATATCCCGCGGGCGGCGAGAAATTCCTCTGGCCCGAGCTGAAGCGCTTGTTCGAGAAACCGGGCGCCGCCTGGGAGATGCAGGAATTGAAGGACCGCATTCTATACATCCAGGCGATCGAATCGGCGCGTTGCCTGGAGGAGGGCGTGTTGAGGAACATGGCGGACGCCAACATCGGTTCCATTTTCGGCATCGGTTTCCCCGCCTGGGCCGGTGGCGCGCTGCAATTCATCAACTCGGTGGGCGTGGCGAAATTCGCCGCGCGTGCCGATGAACTCGCGGCGAAATACGGCGAGCGCTACGCCTGCCCGAAGATCGTGCACGACAAGGTGCAGCGAGGTGAGATGTTCGTTTGAAGTCCGCTATCAAAAAAATCGCGGAGAATGGGTTCTTCCAGGATCGCCGATTTCGTGCGGATGTGCTTTTCATCCGCGCGAAATCGGCGATCCGCGCGGACGGGCCGCCGTCCGCGCAAGTTCCGGCGCCGCAGTTCGGCGTATTCTACTAAGGTCGCCGAGGTCGCCGAGAGGCCATTGCGCGCTCTGCGCGCCAACCATGTTTCCGGCACGGATGAAAAGCGCATCCGTGCCGGAAACATGGTTATGGTTAACACCAAGCACGAGGCGCGATTTGAGTCGCCACGCTTAGCAATGATCAGGGGAGTACGAAGATGATCACCCGCAGCGTCTACCGCGAAGACCACGAAATGTTCCGCGCCACGGTGCGCCGCTTCGTCGAGCGCGAATGCCTGCCGCGCCAGGCCCAGTGGGATGCGGCCGGCTGCGTCGATCGCGACACCTGGCTCAAGGCCGGCAAGGAAGGGCTGCTGTGCACCTCGCTGCCGGAGGAATACGGCGGCGGCGGCGGTGACTTCGGCCATTGCGCGGTATTGATCGAGGAAATGTCTGCCGCCAACATCAGCGGTCCCGGCTTCTACCTGCACTCGGACATTATCGCGCCCTATATCGCGCGCCTGGGCACGGAAGAGCAAAAGCGCCGTTGGCTGCCCAAGTGCGCGAGCGGCGAATGCATACTCGCCATCGCCATGAGCGAGCCCGGCGCCGGCTCCGATCTGAAAGCCATACGCACCACGGCAGTCAAAGACGGTGAAGAATATGTGATCAACGGCAGCAAGACTTTCATCAGCAACGGCCTCAACTGCGACCTGATCGTGGTCGTCGCCAAGACCGATCCCGCCGCCGGCGCCAAGGGCGTGTCGCTGTTTCTGGTCGAGGCCGACCGGGCAGGTTTCAAGAAGGGGCGCAAGCTCGCGAAAATCGGCCAGAACGCGGCCGACACCGCGGAACTCTTTTTCGACGAAGTGCGCGTGCCTGCGGCGAACCTGCTGGGCGAACTGAACAAGGGCTTCATCCACCTGATGGAGGAACTCGCGCAGGAGCGTTTCATTATCGCCATCGGCGCGGCTTCCAAAATGGAGGCGATGCTCGCCGAAACCATACGCTATACCCGCGAGCGCAAGGTATTCGGCCAGAGCGTGTTTGATTTTCAGAACACCAGGTTCAAGCTGGCCGATCTCAAGACCCGGGCTGCGGCGATGCGCATCATGGTCGATTACTACCTGGCCGAGCATCTGCGCCGCAAACTCACGCTGGAAGAGGCGGCAATCGCGAAACTCTTCACCACCGAAACCCTGTGCGCAGGTCTGGACGATATGCTGCAACTGCACGGCGGCTACGGCTACATGATGGAATACCCGATCGCGCGCGC
>CAKKSJ010000489.1 GCA_919902965.1 Burkholderiales bacterium | reverse complement strand
AAATTAGGCAGGATAGGCTGAACACCCTGGTCAATTTTGAACGCGCAGAACCTCGTTCAAATGGTCAATTTTCGTCGCGCACCAACACCCCGATCTTCACCTGTCCCGCATAGCGGGTTTTGCGCATTGACGATCTGCCTGCGAGTTGCCACACTCTTCGGGACGATGTACCGATTATAGGGACATAGCAAATGGTGCAAGGCAAGAAACGAGAGTCGGCGACGGCACGCAACCAATCCGTCGCGAGGGCACTGGAGATACTCGAGGCACTTTCTCGGGCAGGGCGGTCAATGGGTGTCCGCGACGTCGCGCGCACGGTTGGACTCCCCTCGTCGATTGCACAGCGGCTGCTGGCGACGCTGGCGGACTACGAATTCGCCGAGCGCGACTCCGAACGCAAATACGGAATCGGGCCGCGTGCTTTCGCGGTCGGCAACGCTTTTATCGGCAGCAATGTCCTCGCGCGCGAGGCGCTGAACGAATTGCAGCGCCTCGCTGACGATCGCCAGCTCAACGGGTATCTTGGTGTGCTGCGAAAAAACGCCGTCGTCTATCTCCTCGCTTGCCAGTCGAGTGGGCCCATTGCCATTAAGGTCCGCGCCGGATCGGAGACGCATCTGCATTCGACGGCGCTCGGAAAGGCATTGCTTGCCGATCTCCCCGAGGGCGAAGCCCGCGGCCTTCTGGGCAAAGAACCTTTTGCCCGTCAGACCGCGCATACGAAGACGCGCTTTTCCGCGCTCCTGCCCGACCTGCAGCAGGCGCGGCGCGCAGGCTACGCGGTATCGGACGAGGAGAACCTCATCGGCGTGTATGCGGTCGGCGCGGTGATCCGGGACTGGACGGGGCAGGTAGTCGCAGCGCTCAGCGGAGCGCTGCCGCGTCATGAGGTGACGCGGGCGCGGCTTCCCGAGATCGCCTCGTGGGTCAAGGAGGCGAGCGATCGGATTTCCAGGCGACTGGGGGCACCCCCCGCGCGGAGGGCGGCCTGATGCTCATGAACAGGCCCCGCTTGTTCGAGGCGATGCAGCGCGACCGCCTGGATGCGGTCGTCGCCACTGCTCCGGAGAACGTCACCTATACCAGCGGCTTCTGGTACATGAGTCAATGGATCCGCCGCGGTCCGCAGACCTATGTCCTCACGCCCGGGGAAGGCCGGGGGGAACAGGCGGTGGTTACCAGCAGCGGCGCCCTGGACCTGATCGCGGACCAGGAGGTCGCGGTGAAAGACGTCCGCCGGTATGGATTCTTCGCGGTCGAGCGCGACGCGTGCGCGCAAAACGAAGAACGCAGCCGCCGCTTCACCAGCTTGCTCGATGAAGACGATTGCGGCGACGCCGTGGCCGCGCTCGTTTCGGCGATCAAGGATCGAGGGCTCGAGTCGGCTTGCCTGGGAATCGACGAGGGAGGCATCACGCCGCAGTACTTCGAGGCGCTGGTGTTGGCGCTGCCGCGCGCAACGATAGGACGAGCGGGGGCGCTATTTCGGCATGTGCGGGCGGTGAAGACCGCGGAAGAGGTGGAGCGCCTGCGGGATTCTGCGCGCATTGCCGAACTGTCAATCGACGCGGCGCTTTCGGTTGCGCGGGTCGGCGAGTCCGAGCGCGACCTCGCCTATGCGTTTCACGCCAAGACCATCGCCGAAGGCGCAATGCCGGTGCTTGGCGTCATCTGCACCGGACCGCGTAGCGCCCTCTCCAGCGGCCAGCCCGGCGACAGGAAGCTTGAGCATGGCGACGTGATTCGCTTCGACGTCGGGGGCCGGTATCGGCACTATCGCGCGGATATCTCGCGTATTGCGGTGCTCGGTGAGGCGTCGGCAAAGGTGAAGAGCTATCACCGCGCCATACGGGCGGGGCTCCTGCGCGCGCATGAGTTGATCCGTCCGGGCCTGCGGACCGCGGATGCGTTCAACGACATCGTCGAAACCGTGCGCCGCGAAGGCATCAGTCACTACAGGCGCAACCATGTCGGACACGGCATTGGTCTTGACGGATACGACGCCCCCAGTCTGACCCCCGGCAGTACCGAGATTTTCGAAGAAGGCATGTGCATTTGCGTGGAAACACCCTACTACGAGATCGGTTTTGCCGGCCTCCAGGTGGAAGATATGCTGCGCGTGACGCGTGACGGGGTGCAGTCCCTGATGAGCACCTCGAGCGAGCTGCGCATCGTCTGAGCGGCGGGGGCAACGTGAAACCGGATACGACTCTTCTACAGGACGCCAGGGGTGTTCCGAAGGACTTTTCAAGCCTGTCGACGGCAGTGCATCGAGCGTCGACCGTCCTGTTCGAGGACGCGGAGTCGTTCATTGCCCGCGGCAAGAGGCGCTACCGCGGCTACTCCTACGGGCTGTACGGAACCCCGACCTCCGCGACCCTGGCGCGCCAGCTCGCAGTCCTCGAAAATGCGCGGCACGTCGTCCTGGCGCCCTCGGGGCTCGCCGCCATCAGCCTGGTCAACTTTGCCGCCCTGCGGGCGGGCGACCATGCCTTGCTATCCGACGCGATGTACGGGCCCACGCGCACTGCCGCCGTCAAGTTGTTCGGCCCCCTGGGCGTCGAAACCGAGTTCTACGATCCCCTGTGCGGAGCGGCGATTGCCGCACGCATCAGGAAAAACACGCGCCTGGTGTGGCTGGAATCCCCCGGCACGATCACCATGGAAGTCCAGGATGTGCGTGCCATCGCCAAGGCGGTACGTGCGCGGCGCGTGCTGCTTGCAATGGACAACACTTGGGCGACGCCGCTGCGCTTTCGTCCGCTGGAACACGGCGTGGACTTCTCCATCCAGGCGCTTACAAAGTACGTCGGCGGGCACTCCGATCTGCTGCTCGGAAGCGTTGCGGTGCGCGACGAGATGCTCTACCGGCGGCTGCGGGATGCGCAGGGCCTGCTCGGCATCGGGGCGTCCCCGGATGACTGCTTTCTTGCACTGCGCGGCCTGGGAACCCTCGCCGTGCGGCTGGAACGACAGTTCGCGAGCGCACTGCGCATCGCGCGCTGGCTGGTGACGCGCAACGAGGTGCAACGCGTGTTGCACCCTGCGCTTGAAACCGACCTGGGCCACGCGATCTGGAAGCGCGATCTTCGCGGCTCGGGATCCGTATTTTCGATCGTTCTGCGCAATGTCGGCTGGGCGGCTGCGCGCGCGTTCACGGACCGCCTGAGGCTGTTTCGAATCGGCGCAAGCTGGGGCGGCATACACAGTCTTGTTTCGGTCTATGAGGTTCCGCCCGAGCGGTGTTATCCCAAGGCGGACGCTCAGGCACCTATCATGCGCCTGAGCGTTGGCCTGGAACACCCGGACGACTTGATCGCCGACCTGGAGCAAGGGCTGATCGCAACGCGGGGAATCGGCAAACCCACGAGGAGGAAATGAAAATGACCATCCGTACGATTCTAAGAGCGCTTCTTGACAGACAAACCCACGAGGAGGAAATGAAAATGACCGTCCGTACGATTCTAAGAGCGTTGTTTGCCTGGATGTTGTTCTGCGGCCTGGCCCAGGCGGACTCGTATCCGGCGCGTCCGGTAACAATAGTCGTCGGGTTCGCCGCCGGCGGCCTGGCGGACATCCTTGCGCGCGCCGCCGCCGATTTTGCCAGGTCGAAGCGTGGGGCGACGGTGATCGTGGTAAACCAGCCCGGCGCAGCCGCGACCATCGCGACGGAACGGGTCACGCGATCCGCGCCGGACGGTTACACCCTGACTCTCACCAGCCCGAGCCCGATCTGGGTCCTGCCCGCGTTGCAGGACGTCCGGTACGATCCGCTGCGCGATCTCACCTACATCGCGCAACTGATCACCCAGCCGCTCCCCCTCTACGTCCGGACGGACAGCCCGTTCAAGACGTACGAGGACGTCCTCGCGTACGCGCGCGCAAATCCCGGGGGGTTCCGTTGGGGAACCGCGGGCGCCCGCGGGTTCGCGGAGATCGTTGTCGGCGCGGGATTCAGCCAGGAAAAAGTGGATACGACGACCGTTCCCTTCAAGGGCGGCGCGGAGGCGGTCTCCGCGCTATTGGGCGGACATATCGAAGCGGTCGCCTCCACCGATTTCGCCCCGCAACTTCGGGCCGGCAAGGTGCGCCTGCTGGTGGAGACCGGACCGCTGAAGGCGCCGGGGCACGCGCACATCAAGACCTATCGGGAGTTGAACTATCCGATATCGGCGTCCGTGTTCTACGGACTGATGGGACCCGCGAAGCTCGCGCCCGATGTCATTCAGTGGTGGGAAACCCTGTGCAGAGAACTGACCAGCTCGCGCGAATTTGCGGCTCTGATCGAAGCGCAGGCGGGATTGGTCAGCTTTCAAGGTTACGCGGAGTTCAGCGCGGCGATTCGTAAAGGGCATGCCGAGTTTGCCAGCGCACTCGCGAAACAATCAGTGAAGCAATGACGGCGAGCGTGCCGCGGTCCTCCAGTCCTCGAAGCTCCCGCCCGCGGAACGATGGTGCTAGCTTCCCTAGCAGAAGTAAGTTTTGTCGTAACGTGGTCGGGTGCGACGCCAGCGGATGGGCGCGCACCGGAAGAGCGACCCCAAGGTGCGCCTGCTTCGGGTTACGAAGTACCGCAAGTCGGCGCTGCACGGGGAGGTCGCGTTTCGGGCGCGCGACCTTGTTGGACAAATTGCCCCGGAACGAGCTGGATATTATTTCCGGCAAAGCCTCATGCAACTACGTACACGTATTGTTGCCGTATCGTGCGAATCAGGACGTGAGTCAGATTGTATAATGGTATTTTCCGTACGCTCGGAGTGGCGGTGGTCGCATCGGCGCTGGACGCGATCGTTGTGCATGACGAGCGGGGCCGCATCATCGAATTCAACCCGGCGACCGAACGCACGTTCGGCTATCGGCGCGGGGAGGCAGTTGGCAGGGACCTCAGCCGAGCTGATCCTCCCCGACTCCGAGGGCAGAATGCAGCGACACAGAAGTGCGTTGCGCTGGACCTGGATGCCGCGGACAGGAGCGAGTGCCTGCTGGATGCGCCCAAGGTGCGCCCGATGCTCGATCAGTTCTTCTCGAACGCCATCAAATTCACCCCCGGAGGGCGGGCGGGTCAGCGTGGGCATTTGCCCTGACGGCGGGAATAGCGTGATCATCGCCGTGAGCGATACCGGAATAGGGATTGTGGCCACCGACCTGCCGCGACTGTTCGAGCCGTTCTCGCAGCTCGACGGAACGCTGTCGCGCACGTATGGCGGCACTGGGCTGGGGTTCGCGCTGGTGAAGCGCCTGGCCGCGGAACACGGCGGCACGATCGCGGCGGAAAGCGGACAGGGCAAAGGCAGCACGTTCTCCGTGCGGCTGGCGTTCCGCCCTATCAAAACCGGGTAGAGTCAATATTTTCCGCTCGACCTGCGCCAAATGGACGGCGTGGCAGCGCTGTTCGATTGAGCAGCAGCGAGCGAAATGTTACTCTGAACGCCAAGGTACGATGAAACTATCCTATTTCGAGAATCGTTTTCGCTCTCCGTTCGTCCGCAACACACTGCTTGCGTTGTTGCTGTGGACGGGCGGCATGGCCGGGTCGCTGTGGTGGAACAAGCTTACCCTGCAACGGCAGAATCTGGATTTGGCCAAGACGGCGGCACTGGGCAGCATCAACAAGGACATGGCATTCAGAGCATGGGCAGCCTCGCATGGCGGCGTCTACGTTACGCCCGATGAGAATACCCCACCCAATCCCTATCTGGTCAAAGTTCCCGGCCGCGATGTCGTCACCACTGAAGGCAAACGCCTGACCTTGATCAACCCGGCTTACATGCTGCGTCTGGTGATGGGGGCAAACTCGC
>CAKKSJ010000488.1:2025-10941 GCA_919902965.1 Burkholderiales bacterium | reverse complement strand
GGTGCCAGCTGTGCCAGGGATCATGTCCGTACAGCAACATGCAGCTCGATGCGCGCAGCCTTGCCGGCGAGAGCTACAGCGTGATCAGTTTTAACGCCTTCGAGCGCGACACCCAGCCTCAGTGGACCGACAAGTCGGAGATGATCCCGGGAGGCACCGCCTCCGGCGCGGAAACCGCCAAGCGGGCCGGCGCGGCTACGCCGGCGATGAACGCGTTTGCCGCCGGCGACGTGCAGCCGATACGCAAAGCAGGCGTGGTTGAAAAATGCACCTTCTGCTATCACCGTGTAAGCAAGGGCATGCAGCCGGCTTGCGTCGAGGCCTGCCCATCCAAGGCGCGCATTTTCGGCGACCAGGCCGATCCGAACTCGGAGATCGCGAAAGTGCTGAAGGCGCAGAAGTCGGTCCGTCTGCAGGAGGAAAAGGGTACCCGGCCGAACGTGCATTACGTCGGCAAATACAGTGCCAGGACTTGATCCAGGCCAAGTCGCAGTAGCAGTGTAAACTGGGGGCGGGCACACTCCGCCCCCGTTTTTTTGAGGAATACGGATGGAAGATTACGATCTCGAACAGGGAACCGCGCGCCAAGACCTCTGCCGCTATCTGGCTGCTTGCTACTACCAGCCGGGGCCGGAGTTTGCAGAAGAAAAGGTTTTCGATTCCATGCTCGCTGCCGCGACCCGGGTCCATCCCGATCTCGCTGCGCATGCGCTACGGCTGGGCGAGGAATTCGCCAGGGAGGGATTGGAAGACCTGCTGATCGATTACACGCGGTTGTTTCTCGGTCCCACGCATACCCTTGCCAGACCTTACGGGTCGGTGTGGCTGGAAGGGGAGAGCGTCGTCATGGGCGAATCGACGATGGCGGCGCAGGCACTATACCGCGAAGGCGGTTTCGACATCGGCGCAGAGTTCCGTGAGCCGCCCGACCATATCGCCGCGGAACTGGAGTTTCTCTATTTACTCATCTACCGGGAAAACGAAGCGCACCGGGATGGCAAACCCGACGCTCTGGAGGCGAAGCTTGCCCTGCGCAGGCGCTTTCTCGACGAGCACCTGGGCCGCTGGGTCGGTCCATTCACGGCAGCGGTGAAGGCCGGGGCGCAAAGTAATTTTTATCGCCAGCTTGCCGAGCTCACACATCGATTTGTCGGGATGCAGGCGGTCAAGCCGCTGGCGAACTGAAACCATGGTGCGCCGCTGGCGATGGATGGAACGACACAGGCTGATGTATATTAACCGGCATGGATATAACGGATGATCGGGATGTGCTCGACGCGGCCTTGACGCTGATTCATTCGCGCCAGCACGTGTCGCCCAAGCGGCTCGGCGATCCAGGTCCGCTACCCGATCAAATCGAGCAAATCCTCGCCGCGGCGGGCGCAGCGCCGGATCACGGACGCCTGACGCCCTGGCGCCTGATTATCATCCCGCCTGAACGGCGTCAGCTGTTGGGCGTCGCGTTTGCAGAGGCGTTGGTCGCGCGCGACGGCGACGCGACCGAAGTGCAAGCAGAGGAGGCGAGGTCGAAAGCCTTCCGCGGCCCTTTCCTGGCATTGATGGTGGCGCGGCTCGGCCCCGAACTGGGTGATACGCATCCGCAGGAGCGCATTATTTCCGCAGGCTGCGCGATTCAGAACATGCTGCTCGCCGCCCACGCCATGAGTTTCGGCGCGGGACTGTCCAGCGGCAGGGCCTTGTATTCGCCGCACATGCGCGCGCTGTTCGGGCTGAGCGCAGGTGAACAACCGCTGTGCTTCCTGAGCGTGGGTACAGTGACCAAGGGCAAGGCGCCGCGGCCGCGGCCGGCTACGGCCGACTATACTTCCACGCTTTAGACGGGCGCAGAAAAGGAGGGCGCTACACCTTCAGTCGCCGATGAGCTTCGCCACCGAATACCTTTCCCAACTGGAGGCCTTCGCCGCGCTGGGTCCCTTGCCGCGGGTGCGTGCCCTGCACCTGCCGCCGGGGCGTTACGCCCAGGACAACCGGGGCGAATTCTGCGCCCTGGAACTCGAGGATGGAGCTATCGGTCTGTCCTTTGTTCTGCTTGACGATACCCTGGAGCAATTGCTGGCTGGGGCCGAAGGTTTCGGTCTTGCCGGCGCCGATGCGCTGGCGCTGGCGCGCCGCTATGTCAGCGACAGCGGCATCTGGAAGACGCTGGGCTTCGCCGCTGCCAACGCGCTCACCCGTTGCCTGTTCAATCGGGCAGGATTCCGTCCCGACAACAGTTCCGATTCGATCGGGCATTTGAGTCCGCAGCCGGGCGAGCACATCGGCATGATCGGAAAGTTCACACCGCTGCTGCGACGAATCACCGACAGCGGCGCACGGCTCACGATAGTCGAATTGAACCCGGAACTGGTCGGCGAGCAGGATGGCTACCGCGTGACCCTGGCCGCCGAGGAATTATCCGACTGCAGCAAGGTGGTCTCCACCAGCACGCTGCTGCTGAACGACACCATCGAGCGCATGCTCGCTTGCTGTCGTAGCGCCCGCTGGTTCGCCATGATAGGGCCGAGCGCAGGCTGCCTGCCCGATGCGCTTTTCGCGAGAGGCGTGACCCTGCTCGGCGGAAGCTGGGTAAACGACAGTGACGGCTATACAAGCGCGCTGAAGTGCGGCGCATCCCTCAGCGAGCATGCCAGCAAGTTTGCGCTGAGCGCCGACAATTATCCGGGATTTGAGCGGCTGCTGGCACGCGCGTCCGGCGCGTGAAACCCGGCGCGCGCCTATGGCATACTGGTAGCAAGTCCCCTGTTCCTTCGATCCCTCATTACTGGGTAACCTATGACGAACGAATCCGGAATTCTTTCTTACGGTGCGTATCTCCCGCGGCGGCGCTTGCAGCGCAAAAGCATAGCCGCAGCAAATAGCTGGTTCGCTCCGGGGCTGCGTGGCCTGGCCAGGGGCGAGCGCGCGATGGCGAACTGGGACGAGGATACGGTGACCATGGCGGTGGAGGCGGCGCGCGACTGCCTTGCCGGCCTGCCGCCGCCGGAAGTGGAACAGTTGCTGCTCGCCTCGACCACCCATCCCTACGACGACCGGCAGAACTCCGCCATCGTCGCCGGCGCCATCCATCTGCCTGCGTCGCTGCGCGTGCTCGACGTCACCGGCAGCCAGCGCGCCGGGACTTCGGCGCTGATCAGCGCGCTCGCCGGCGGCGACAAGTCGCTGGTCACGGCGGCGGAGCACCGCCTGGCCAAGGCGGCGAGCCCGCAGGAGATGCATTTCGGCGACGGCGCCGCGGCGCTGCTGGTGGGGCGTGGCAAGCCGATCGCGCGCCTCATAGCATCGCACAGCGAGACCGTGGATTTTGTGCACCAGTTTCGTTCCAGCGAGCGCGCCCACGACTACGCCTGGGAGGAACGCTGGATCCGCGACGAGGGTTACCTGAAAATCGTTCCGGCCGCGCTCGCGGCGCTGTTCAAGGCGAGCGGCATCGCCCCGGCCGCGGTCACGCATTTCTGCCTGCCGTGCACGCTGCCCCGCGTCGTGCCGGGCGTGGCCAAGCGCGCCGGCATCGCGGAGAGCGCGGTGCGCGACAATCTCGCCGCGGTCTGCGGCGATACCGGCGCCGCGCATGCGCTGTTGATGCTGGCGCACGCGCTGGCGCAGGCGAAGGCGGGCGATTTGATCGCGGTCGCCGCGTTCGGACAGGGCTGCGATGCACTGTTGTTCGAAGTGACGGAAGCCATCGCCGCGCTCCCCGCCCGCGGCGGCGTCGATGGCGCTCTCGCACGGCGCAAGGAAGAGAGCAACTACCTGCGCTTCCTCGCTTTCAACGACCACATCGCGCTCGAGCGCGGCATGCGCGCCGAGGCCGACAAGGGCACGCCGCTGACCACGCTGTATCGCAACCGCGACATGATCACGGGTCTCGTCGGCGGGCGCTGCCGTCAGTGCGGCACGCTGCAGTATCCGCGCGGGCGCTATTGCGTAAACCCCAAGTGCAATGCGCTCGACAGCCAGGACGACCAGGCGTTTTCGGACGCGCGGGCGAAAGTGATGTCCTACACCGGCGATGCGCTGACCTATAGCGCAGATCCGCCGGCCTACTACGGCATGATCGAGTTCGAAGGCGGCGGGCGCATGATGGCCGATTTCACCGACTTCGACGAGGACAAGATCGAAGTGGGCCTCGCCATGCGCATGATGTTCCGCATCAAGGAGCACGATACTGCGCGCGGCTTCGTGCGTTATTTCTGGAAAGCGGCGCCGGTCTGAGCCAGGCGCCGTCATGGCGCGCGGCTGCGTGCCAAAACCGAACAGGAGATCGACATGGCAACTGGAATTCGCGACAAGGTGGCAATACTCGGCATGGGCTGCTCGAAATTCGGTGAGCGCTGGGACCGTAATGCCGAAGACCTCATGGTCGAAGCTTTCGAGGAATGCCTGCAGGACGCGGGAGTGGGGCGCAATCAGATCGAGGCCGCCTGGTTCGGCACCGCGATCGAGGAGCAGCACGTGGGCAAGTCCGGCGTGCCTCTGGCGATGACGCTGCGCCTGCCTTACATACCGGTGACCCGGGTGGAGAACTATTGCGCCACCGGCACCGAAGCGTTTCGCGGCGCGGTCTACGCGGTCGCCTCGGGCGCCGTGGACATCGCGCTCGCGCTCGGGGTGGAGAAGCTCAAGGACACCGGCTACGGCGGGCTGCCGCAGCGCGGCCGCGGCGGGCTGAACAATATGTACTGGGCGAATATTTCCGCGCCTGGTTCGTTCGCGCAGCTCGCCGCCGCCTATCGCGCCAAGCACCGCGTCGATCCCAAGGACCTGAAGCGTGCCATGGCGCATATCTCGGTGAAAAGCCACGCCAACGGTTCGCTCAATCCGAAGGCGCATCTGCGCAACAAGATCACAGAAGACGACGTGATGAACGCGCCGATGATCGCAGATCCGCTCGGGCTGTACGACTGCTGCGGCGTGTCCGACGGTTCGGCCTGCGCCATTGTGACTACGCCCGATATCGCACGCGGGCTGGGCAAAAAAGACCTTGTGTCGGTCAAAGCGGTGCAGCTCGCGGTCTCGAACGGGCAGGAAGCGCAGTTCGGCGAATGGGACGGCTCCTACTTCGCCACCACGCGCATCGCCGCGGGGCGCGCCTACAAGGAAGCCGGCATAGACGACCCGCGCAAGCGCATTTCCCTATTCGACGTGCACGACTGTTTCTCCGTCACCGAACTGGTGACCATGGAGGACCTGGGCATTTCGCAGGAAGGCAAGGCGATAGGCGATGTGCTCGACGGTTTTTACGATGCCTCCGGGAAAATTCCCTGCCAGATCGACGGCGGGCTGAAATGTTTCGGCCATCCGATCGGCGCCTCGGGGCTGCGCATGATTTACGAAATGTACCTGCAGCTCAACGGCCGCGCGGGCGAGCGCCAGCGCCCGGACCCGGTGCTCGGCATGACGCACAACCTGGGCGGCTTTCCCAGCCAGAACGTGTCCGCCATTACCATCGTCGGGCGCCACGGCGCCTGAGCGCGGAGGGCTCAACGGCAATGTCGGACGCGCCGGATCTGCACGAGCAGCTTGAAAGGCTGCGTGCGCTTTCCTTCCAGATCGGGACCTACCGTCCCCCGAGCGAAGGCGGCGCCGCCTCCTTGCTGTTGCAGGTCAGCGAAAACTGTCCCTGGAACAAATGCAGCTTTTGCGAAATGTACAAGGACCAGCGTTTCGTCTATCGGCCGGTGCAGGACGTCATAGCCGACATCGACAGCGTCGCGGCGATCCGCGACGAAATCCTCGCAGCCTCGTGCAAGCTCGGTATGGGCGGAGAGATCACGCGCGAACTCGGAAACGCCTTGCTTGCCGAAGGCCGCGAGCTGATCGGAAATGCAGGCTTTGTCACGGTATTCAACTGGCTCGCCGGCGGCGGCAGGACGGCGTTTTTGCAGGATGCCAACAGCATGATCATGCGCACGCCGGAACTGGTAGCGGTGTTGCAGCACCTGCGCGAAAGACTGAACTCCCTCACGCGCGTGACCACCTACGCGCGCTCGAAAACCCTGGCGCAAAAAAAACCCGAAGATCTGCGCCGCATACGCGAGGCCGGGCTGGACCGCCTGCATATCGGTCTGGAGACGGGCGACGATGAATTGCTGAATCTGGTGCAAAAGGGCGTGACCCAGGCCGAGCAGATTGCAGGCGGCCGCAAAGCCATCGCCGCGGGTTTCCAGGTGTCGGAGTACTGGATGCCCGACCTGGGCGGCAGGGAAAGGCGGCGCCAGCATGCGCGCAACACCGCGCAGGCGCTCACCGCGATCAACCCCCACTATATCCGTTCGCGGCCGCTGGTGCCGCGGCCGGGAACGCCGCTCTACGACGAGGTGGCGCAGGGCCGCATGCAGCTTTCGTCGCCGCACGAGCGCCTGCAGGAACTCGCCTGGATGATCGGCGATCTAGAAGTGAGTTCGAAAGTGTGTTTCGACCATGCGATGAACGCCTGGCGGGACCGGCGCGGCGGGCTGCTGTTTCGTCAGGACTACGAGGGCTATCAGTTTCCGCAGGAAAAGCCCCTGGTGCTGGAGCGGATCCGCGAAGGACTGGCCGTCGACGAATCGATGCACGTGCACGCGCGCCAGATGATGGCCGCGGATTCCCTCTGAACCGGCGCCAGACGATCGTGCCTCAGTAGCGTGCGTTCCCCGGCGTGCGCGGAAACGGGATCACGTCGCGCACATTGGCAAGCCCGGTGACGTAGGACACGGTGCGCTCGAAGCCCAGGCCGAAACCGGCGTGCGCAACGCTGCCGTAGCGGCGCAGGTCGCGATACCAGCCGTAGTGATGCTTGTCCATCCCCAGCGCGTCCATGCGCGCGTCGAGTACAGCGAGGCGCTCTTCGCGCTGGCTGCCGCCGACAATTTCGCCGATGCCGGGCGCGAGCACGTCCATCGCCGCCACGGTCCTGCCGTCGTCGTTGAGACGCATGTAAAACGCCTTGATCTCCTGCGGATAGTTCATCAACACCAACGGGCCGCCGACGTGCTTCTCGGCGAGGTAGCGCTCGTGCTCGGACTGCAGGTCCATGCCCCAGCGCACCGGGAACTCGAACTTGGCTTTCGCTTTTTCCAGGATGGCAATCGCCTCGGTGTAATCCATGCGCACGAAGGTTTTGTCGACCATGCCCTGCAGTTTGGCGATCAGGCCTTTCTCGATGCGCTCGTCGAAGAAGGCCATGTCATCGCTGCGCTCGGCGAGCACCGCGGCAAATACATACTTGAGCAAGGCCTCGGCCAGCGTCGCGTTGTCGGCCAGGTCGGCGAAGGCGATCTCGGGTTCGACCATCCAGAACTCCGCCAGATGGCGGCTGGTGTTGGAGTTCTCGGCGCGGAAGGTGGGCCCGAAGGTGTAGACCTTGGACAGCGCCAGGCAATAGCTTTCGACATTGAGTTGCCCAGACACGGTGAGGAAGGTTTCCCGGCCGAAAAAATCCTGCGCGTAATCGACCTTGCCCGCGGGCGTGCGCGGCAGGTTGGCGAGATCGAGCGTGGACACGCGGAACAATTCGCCCGCGCCCTCGGCGTCCGCGCCGGTGATGATCGGCGTATTGACCCAGCAGAAGCCCTGCTCGTGGAAAAAGCGGTGCATCGCCTGCGCGACGGCGTGGCGCACCCGCGTGGTTGCGCCGATCACATTGGTGCGCGGCCGCAAGTGCGCGACTTCACGCAGGTATTCCATGCTGTGCGGCTTGGGCTGGATCGGGTAGGTGTCGGGGTCTTCCACCCATCCCAGCACTTTGATTTCGCTGGCCTGCATTTCGAAGGGCTGACCCTTGGCGGGGGAGGGCAGGATGCTGCCGGTCGCCTGCACCGCGCAACCGGCGGTCAGGCGCATCACTTCATCGGCATAATTGGCCAGCGTATTCGGCGCCACCACCTGCACCGGTTGAAAGCAGGAACCATCGGACAAGTGCACGAAGGAAATACCCGCTTTCGAGTCGCGGCGCGTGCGCACCCAGCCTTTGAGCGTGACCGCTGCGCCCTGCGGGGCGCGGCCGGAGAGAATGTCCAGGCAAGTGCAGTTGCTCATGATGTATGGCGCGGCCTCAAGGCCGCGGCCGGCGAAACGGATGAGTGCTCGACAGTCCGCCGTCGACTGCGATCGCCTGGCCGTTGATATAGGAGGCTTCGTCGCTCGCAAGGAAGGCCGCCAGCGCCGCGATTTCCGCCGGCTCGCCGTAGCGTCCCAGCGGATTCAGCTGGCCGAGATTGCCCGCGGTGCCGCGCGCCTTGGCATAGTCGAATATCGGCTTGGTCATGCCGGTCTCGATCAGGCCCGGGCAGATGGCGTTGACGCGCACGCCGCTGCCGAAAAACGAATTGGCCGCGGTCTGCACCAGGCTGATCACCCCGGCTTTACTCGCGCTGTAGGGATTGCCGCCCGCATTCGCGCGCAGCCCCGCCACCGACGCAGTGCAGACTATGGAACCGGATCCCTGCTTCAGCATGTGTGATCCGGCGTGCTTGAGCGCAAGAAAGGCGCCGATCAGGTTCACGCGCAATATCTCCTGCCAGTGCTCTACGGTCTGCTCGAACAGCGGCACCAGTCCCCCGCTGATGCCGGCATTGGCGTAGACCACGTCGAGACCGCCGAACTCCGCAATGGCGCGTGCCACATAGGCCTCGACCTCGGCCTCGTTGCCGGCGTCGGCGGCCATGGCGATGGCCCTGCCGCCCGCCGCGGCGCTCTGTGCGGCGGGGTCTTCCACCGCGCCGCGCGTCTGGTCCACCGCCAGCACCGCCGCGCCTTCGCGCGCGAACAAGAGTGCGCTCGCGCGCCCGATGCCGCTCGCCGCGCCGGTCACGATGGCGCGCTTGCCTTGCAATCGACCCATGGCTAGTCTCCGAATACTGATGTTGCGGGTTCTGGAAGATCCCGACGCCGCCATTGTAAACGCTGCGGCCG
>CAKKSJ010000488.1:0-1925 GCA_919902965.1 Burkholderiales bacterium | reverse complement strand
CTCGCCGGTGCATGCCATCGTCGCCGAGCGTGCAGGCGCAGGGGTGATCGGCATGTCCAACTACATCATCCACGAGAATACCTGGACGCTAAGCCCGGTATGCTATCTGGAAGACCTGTTCGTCGACCCCGGCGAGCGCGCGGCCGGCGTGGGCAAGGCGCTGATCGACTGGCTGGTGGCGCAAATGAAGGCGCAGGGCTGGTCGCGGCTTTACTGGAACACCAGGGAGAACAACTACCGCGCGCGCGGCCTGTACGACAAATACACGCCGCATAGCGGCTTCCTGCGCTATGTGATCAGCAATTCCGCCGCCTGAATCGTCCGCGGCCGGCGCCTATTTCCTGATGATGACTTCGGGTCCGCCGGTTCCGGCAGTCCGTTCGTAGACGCCATCCCCGGCTTTCTGGTACTTGGTGAGCCCGGAATTCCTGATCTTGTCGTCGGATACCGAGTAAGTCCCGCCCAGCGCGACCGCGCTGATGCGGCGCTCGCAGGGCTGGCCGCAGCTCGGGCAGATGCTGAGTTTGGCGTCGGCCACGCGTTGCGTCACTTCAAACAGGCCTTTGCACTTATCGCAATGGCCCGACGTGGGTGCATATTCGTAGGTCGGCATGAGCCAATCTTAGCGCGGACAGCGGGATTGGTGTGAGGCCGGCGTCTGTTCCGATGCTGTTTTTGCCGGGTAGCAAATGAAAAAGCCGCCCGCAGGCGGCTGTCGCCGCGCTGCTTACTTGGCGAAGACGCTGCTAAAAAACTTGTCCGCTGCGGCTTTGGATTGTTTGTCCGCCTCGGCGTCGTACGCCAGGGGCAGTTTGAACTGCTTGCCCTTCTCGGTGGCTTCCGGATTGGTGAATGCATGCACCGCGCCGGGATAGACCAGGTAGCTGTAGTCTACCTTCGCCGCGGCCATCTCCTTCTTGAAGGCGTCGATCGATTCGGGCTTGATGAAGGGGTCGGCCCCGCCGTTCTGAACCAGAATTTTCGATTTCACCTGGCCTGCCGCTGCCGGCGCGGCCGAGGCGCCGAGTCCGGCGTGAAATGCCGCCACGCCCTTGAGGTCCAGGCCGGCGCGCGCCATATCGAGCACCACCGAACCGCCGAAGCAGTAGCCTGATGCGCCTATCCTCGACGCATCCACAGTGGCGTGCTTCGAAAGCAGGTCTTTCGCGGCAACAAAGCGCGATTGCATCGCTGCGGGGTTGTTTCGTACCGATCCGGACAAGGCGCCCGCATCCTTGGGGTTGTCGGCGGTCTTCCCGTCCCCGTACATGTCGGCGATGAAGGCCGTGTAGCCCTTGCTGGCGAAACGGCGCGCTTCGCTGTGCACATGCTTGGTGATGCCCCACCATTCGTGCACCACGATTATGCCTGGGCGTTTTGCCTTGTTTGCATCGTCGTAGACAATATAGCCCTTCATGACGGTGTCGCCGTCCTTATAGGTGACCGCCTCTTGCTGGATTGCGGCTTGTGCGCTGCCAAACGACAGCGCCATTGCCGCGCCGGCTATCAATGTGCGCATATTTGAATCCTCCCTGTCTGATATTTTGTGGACGCCCGATGCGGTCTATTACGATCGATTCGCCTTGCCCGGGCGCTGGGCTGCGAAGGTCGCGGCGGATTATGTATCCAGCTGGCTTGCCAAGTCAAACATTCGGCCCGTCCGACCCTGGGCTGTAGCCAGGAGAAAGTGCGGCCCACGGGCGGTGACGGGCTGTTCTACTGCTTCGCGGCCAAGTAAGTTCGCCTAGCCCCGGCGCGTTGCGGCCTTTTATACATTGCGTCTTAAGTACTGTCGCATGCGTGTAGCGATGATTGCGCGCTGCGCGCGCCAACCGAGTTTTCCGTACGGATGAAAAGCGCATCCGTACGGAAAACACGGTTATTGGCAAAAGCAAAGTCAGCGCTGGGGTTAATACCGCGCGGAC
>CAKKSJ010000487.1 GCA_919902965.1 Burkholderiales bacterium | reverse complement strand
CCCCAAGGGGACTTTCTTTGAGGCGTAAATCCCCCCGCGGAAGCGATGCTGCCCTATATCGACTTTATGCCAAACACCTTGGCGTTTACAAATACAAATGAATCAGTCCAGAATTCTAGCCGTCGTCATGCGGCACGCGTTTTTCCTTGCTTGCCTGCTGCTCGCCGGTTGCGCGTCTATCGCTGAGCGACCGGCGCCCGCTGGTCAGGTGGGCGAGGCGTTCAAGCTTTCGGGGCGGGTGTCGGTGAAATCCAGTACCGAGGCCGTCAGCGGCAAGATCAGCTGGCAGCATGATGCCGCAAGCGACGATTTGCTCATTTCGACCCCGCTCGGGCAGGGCCTGGCGCGCATCCTGCGACGCGACGCGGTGGTAAGCCTTACGACCTCCGATCAAAAGCTGTATCAGGCGAGCGACGTCGAAGGCTTGACCGAACAGGTGCTGGGCTGGCGCCTGCCGCTTGCGGGTCTACCCGACTGGGTGCGGGGTCGCGCAGCCGCCGGGGCGCCAGTACAAACCCGGGTGGACGGAGCGCAGCGCCTCGCAGAGTTGCGGCAATCGGGCTGGCTGGTGGAGTTTCTCGAATACGATGCTGCCGGCGGATTGCCCAAACGGCTGCGCTTGACGCGTGCCGACCTCGAAATCCGCCTGGTGATCGATGAATGGCGAGGCGAGCCGTGACTGGCTGGCAGGATGCCTGGCCCGCGCCGGCAAAGCTCAACTTGTTTCTGCACGTAACCGGTCGGCGCGCCGACGGCTATCACAGCCTGCAGACCGCCTTCCGACTGATCGATTTGGCCGATACCCTGCGTTTCGAAGCGCGCGCCGACGGCCGCGTCACCCTGTTGCGGCCGCTCGCCGGTGTGCCGCCGGAACAGGACTTGTGCGTGCGCGCCGCCACGTTGCTCAGGGCGGCGACCGGGCACAAGGGCGGCGTCGCCATTGACCTGGTAAAGCGCATTCCCGTGGGCGGGGGTCTGGGGGGCGGCAGTTCGGACGCGGCCACCACCCTGATCGCACTCAATCACCTGTGGAGCCTGGGCCTGAAACGCGGGGAATTGCAGCAACTGGCGCTCAAACTGGGCGCCGATGTGCCGGTTTTCGTGTTCGGCAAGAACGCTTTTGCCGAGGGCATAGGCGAGGAACTGAGTCCGCTCGAGCTGCCGCAGGCCTGGTATCTGCTGCTGGTGCCGCCGGTGCAGGTGCCGACTGCCTCTGTGTTTGCGGCTCCCGAATTGACACGGGAGTCAAAACCAATCAAAATTACGGCCTTTTTCGACGGGCTGAAACACCGCAGCTTGCATAACGACCTCGAGCCCGTGGTGTGCAAACGCTATCCCGAAGTAGCGCGCCATCTGGCCTGGTTGAAACAGCATGGCGAGGCGCGCATGAGCGGTTCCGGCGCCTGTGTGTATGCCGAATTTTCCACTGAATCAGCGGCGCGCGCGGCGCATGCGCAGTTGCCGCCGGCAATGCACGGGTTTGTGGTACGCGGCCTGGAGCGCCATCCGCTGCATGGATTGAGCAAGTAGAGTTTGGGGAGTCGCCAAGTGGTAAGGCACCGGATTTTGATTCCGGCATTCGTAGGTTCGATCCCTACCTCCCCAGCCAGCCAGAAATCGGTTTCTGGAAACCAGAGGCTGGAAAAACCGAACTGCATGTGCGGTTGGTTGCGATAGACGACAAAGGGGGCACGGGAGTCTAGTTTCTAGGTACTAGAAACTGGTTTCTGGATACTAGATGGCTTACGATCACCTGACGATTTTTGCCGGCAGCGCCAATCCGCAATTGGCCGCCGCGGTGGCAAAACGCCTCAATATTCCGCTGGGCGGGATCGTCGTCGACCACTTTTCCGACGGCGAGGTGATGATCGAATTGCTGGAAAACGTGCGTGGCCGGGACTGCTTTGTGCTGCAGTCCACCTGCATGCCCACGAACGACAATCTGATGGAAGTGCTGATCATGATCGACGCGCTCAAGCGCGCGTCGGCTGCGCGCGTCACCGCGGCGCTGCCGTATTTCGGCTACGCGCGCCAGGACCGCCGGCCGCGCACGGCGCGGGTGGCGATCAGCGCCAAGGTCGTCGCCAACATGCTGGAAGCCGCGGGGGTGGACCGGCTGCTCACCATGGATTTGCACGCGGACCAGATCCAGGGTTTCTTCGACGTGCCGGTGGACAATATCTATGCGGCACCCATCCTGCTGGGCGACCTGTGGAAACACGGCTACGATGATCTGCTGGTGGTCTCGCCCGATGTAGGCGGCGTGGTACGCGCGCGCGCGCTCGCGAAGCGCCTCGATTCGGACCTGGCCATCATTGACAAGCGCCGTCCCAAGGCGAACGACGCCGAGGTAATGAACATCATCGGCGACGTCCAGGGCCGCACCTGCGTCATCATGGACGACATGGTGGACACCGCGGGCACGCTGGCCAAGGCGGCGCAGGCGCTCAAAGACGAAGGCGCGGTCAAGGTGCTCGCCTACTGCACCCATCCGGTGCTCTCGGGCGGGGCGGTGGAGCGCATCGCCAACTCGGCGCTGGACGAAGTGGTCGTCACCGACTCCATACCGCTGCGCGAAGATGCGAAGCAATGCAGCAAGATACGCGTGCTTTCCGTGGTCGACCTGCTGGCGGAAACGATTTTACGCATCAGCAACGAGGACTCGGTGAGCTCCTTGTTCAGCGAGTAGAGAACAGACATCCAGTTTGGAATTCAGATTTTTCGAAACGGCGGACCCTGGTCGCGGGGCCGCCATAACCAGGAGTGCAACATGCAAATCGAAGTCAACGCGCAAAAGCGCACCAAGCAGGGCACCGGAGCGAGCCGCCGCCTGCGCCGTGAAGGCAAGACCCCCGG
>CAKKSJ010000486.1:12607-14835 GCA_919902965.1 Burkholderiales bacterium | reverse complement strand
ACACCAGCAAGCCGAATTTGGTCGGGCCGATGGCGAACATGCGCATGAACTGCGGTCCCAGCGGCATCAGGATCATGAAGTCCAGAATATGGCTGATCTGCACGCCGGCGAGCACCAGCAACACGGCCCACTCGCGCATGACCGGTTTGTCGGCCGGGGTCATCGCAGCTTCAGGATCAGGGGCGCGAACACGCCCAGCAGGCCCAGACTCGCATAGGCGAACATCCAGGCACCCGGGCCTGTCGCGTCCAGCGCCGCGCCGAAGGCGAGCGGCGCGATAAAGCCGGCGCCGAAGCCGAGCATGGAATGCAGCGCCATGCTGGCGCCCGGACCGAACAGATTGGCAATGGCTGCGATCAGCACGGGACTCCACGGCCAGGGACCGCTGGTTGACAGGCTCTGGCTGAATACGAAAAACGCCACCATCCAGGAGCGCGAGCCGAACAACTCCCAGCAGTGCACCGTATAGCCAAGAATATAGCCGCGCGCCGCGACGGGCCTGGATCTTCGCCAGGGAAAATCTGGGCACGCGTGCTTGGTTAAGACACCGGAGCCTGGCGAGTTTAGGACGAATGGCGGCTTTCTGCTGAGGGCTATGGACCGAGTCGGCCAGGAGAAGACGGTCGAGTTGCTGCTCCAAAGCGGGAATTCGAGCGTAGAGGGACGTTCTTCTTTGCTAGTATTGGCGATCCGCGACACCTGTCCCGATCCGCCCAGCAACCGAGTGTGAAGGAGCCCGTGTGAATAACGAATTCGACGCCATCATCATTGGCACCGGCCAATCCGGGCCATCACTGGCCTCCAGGCTCTCGGCTGCGGGAATGACAGTTGCGGTGATAGAACGCAAGCGCTTTGGCGGTACCTGCGTCAACAACGGCTGTGTGCCGACCAAAGCGCTGGTGGCAAGCGCCTATGTGGCGCACCTGGCCCGCCACGCCGCGGATTACGGAGTCGATACAGGTGGCGACGTGAGGGTAAACATGAAACGCGTCAAGGCGCGTAAGGACGCAATCAGCAGGCGCTCCAGCGAGGCGGTCGAGAAATGGATGAAAGGCCTTGCCAATAGTCGCGTCATTGAAGGGCATGCCCGCTTTACCTCACCCAACTCGGTGCGCGTCAACGACGAGGTGCTCCAGGCCGGAAAGATTTTCATCAATGTCGGCGGCCGCGCGCTGGTGCCGCCCATTCCCGGTCTGGAGAACCTGCCCTATTTGACCAATTCGACCATGATGGACGTCGATTTTCTTCCCCGGCACTTACTCATCCTGGGCGGCAGTTATATCGGTCTCGAGTTCGGGCAGATGTACCGGCGCTTCGGCGCGGAAGTCACTATCGTCGAACGCGGACCGCGCCTGATCGCGCGCGAAGACGAGGATGTTTCGCAGGGCGTGCTCGATATTATCGGCGGCGAAGGCGTGCGCGCCGAACTCGGCGCCGAAGTGACCGGCGTGGAACAACGCGGCGGCGAGATCGCGGTGAAATTCAGCCGTGCCGGAGTTCCCGGCGAGATCGTTGGCTCGCACCTGCTGCTAGCCATCGGCCGCATACCGAACACCGACGATCTGGGTCTTGACAAGGCCGGCGTCGCAACCGATGCGCGCGGCTACATCCAGGTGGATGAGGGCCTGCGCACCAAGGTGCCCGGCATCTGGGCGGTGGGCGATTGCAACGGACGCGGCGCGTTTACCCACACGTCCTATAACGATTACGAAATCGTCGCCGATAACCTGCTCAATGGCGACAGTCGCAGCGTGCTCGAGCGCATCAGTGCCTATGGCCTGTTCATCGATCCGCCTCTCGGGCGGGTCGGCATGACGGATACCGAGATACGCGAAAGCGGGCGCGAGGCGCTTACCGGCAAACGGCCGATGAGCCGCGTCGGCCGCGCCGTGGAGAAAGGCGACAGCCGCGGTTTCATGAAGATCACGGTCGATGCCAAGACCAAGCAAATACTCGGCGCGGCCATTCTGGGCAGCGGCGGTGATGAAGCGATCCATTGCATCATCGATGCCATGTACGCGAAGTCGCCCTATACGGTGGTGCAGCGGGCCGTGCACATACACCCGACGGTGTCCGAACTCCTGCCCACCTTGCTCGGCGAGTTGAAACCGCTGCTCTAAATCAGTCCCCGCCGGGCTTCATTTGCGCCTGCAGGTAGTTCGGCAGTGTCACGTCCTTGATCAGGCGTTGCTGCGTTTCCAGCCAGTCGATATTTTCCTCGCAGCGTT
>CAKKSJ010000486.1:0-12507 GCA_919902965.1 Burkholderiales bacterium | reverse complement strand
TTCGGCTTGCGCTTCTCGACGAAGGCGCCCATGCCTTCCTTCTGGTCTTCGGTGGCGAACAGCGAGTGGAACACGCGCCGCTCGAACAGCACGCCTTCGTTGAGCGTGGTCTCGTAGGCGCGATTGACCGATTCCTTCGCCGCCATCACCACCGGCAGCGAGAATTCGCAAATCTGATTGGCGGCGGCCAGCGCTTCGTCGAGCAGCTTGTCTGCCGGCACCACGCGCGACACCAGCCCGGCGCGCTCGGCTTCGGCGGCGTCCATCATGCGCGCGGTCAACACCATGTCCATGGCCTTGGACTTGGATACCGCACGCGGCAGGCGCTGCGTTCCGCCCGCGCCGGGGATAATGCCGAGCTTGATCTCGGGCTGGCCGAACTTCGCCGTGTCCGCGGCAATGCTGAAATCGCACATCATCGACAGTTCGCAACCGCCGCCCAGGGCAAATCCGGCGACCGCTGCGATCACGGGTTTCCTCACCGAGCGGATGCGTTCCCAATTGCGCGTGATGTACTCGCTTTTATACACATCCATGTAGCTCCAGTCCCTCATCGCGCCGATGTCGGCGCCCGCGGCAAAGGCCTTCTCGCTGCCGGTGATCACCATGCAGCCGATGTTCTCGTCTGCGTCGAATTTCGCCAGCGCGTCGCCGAGTTCGTCCATGAGCGCGTCGTTGAGCGCATTCAGCGCTTTCGGCCGGTTCAGCGTGATCAGGCCGACGCGGCCACGGGTTTCAACCAAGATGTTCTCGTATGACATGTCAGCGCCTCGTGATAAGGATTGAAAATCGCGAAACAAATCGCGGTTTGAATCGTGTCCCGCAGTTGCGAGCTTGCGATTTTGCGCGGACGAAAAATCCGTCCGCGCGGATCATCGATTGCGCATGGATGAAAAGCGCATCCATGCGCAATCGACGATCTTGTGTAAAACCCCCACGCTGCGTCCGGGGTTAACCGTAACCGCGATTTCCGTACGGATGCGCTTTTCATCCGTACAGAAATCGCGGTTGGCGCGCGTAGCGCGCAAAACCCCTCGTCGCGTGTGACGAATCCAAAAAAGCCGCCCAAAAGCCGTCACTTCAGCGCCTGCACCACGCTGCGCGCAGCCGCAGACAAAAGCATGAGGTCCATGCCGGCGATCGGCAGGGTGTATCCCTTCGCCAGGTACGGCTTCATCCCCTCGGCAGTAGCGGTAAAAATGGCAAGCTTCATGCCTGCGGCGGCGCAGGCCCTGCGCACGGTCTCGATCGCCTGTTCGACTTCCGGATCATTTACCTGGCCCAACTTGCCCATGGTGCCGGACAGATCGTAAGGCCCGATCATAAGCGCATCCACGCCGGCCACGCGCACGATGGACTCGATGTTGCGTACGGCATCGATGTGCTCGATCTGCAGCATGACGATCACATTGTCGTTGGCGCCCGCCACGTACTCCTGGAAATCCAGTCCGTATCCCTGGGCGCGCACGATGCCCACGCCGCGGCTGCCACGCGGCGGATACTTGCAGTAGCCGACGATGCGTTCGGCCTCCGCGGCGGTGTTCACTTGCGGCACCACCACGCCTGCCGCGCCGATGTCCAGCGCCTTCTTGATCACCGCCTCTTCGCCCACCGGCACCCGCACCAGACAGGGACAGCGCGCCGCCTGCAGCAGGCCTTGCGCGGCGAGGTAATCGAGGGGTGCATGCTCGGTGTCGATGAACAGCCAGTCGAAACCTGCGCGCGAGAACATCTCGGCCACCTCGGCGCAGGGCAGCGCGATGATCGCGCCTAGCAGAGTCTCGCCCGCGCGCAGGCGCGCGGCGAACTCCGCGTTGATTGCGGCTATGGACGCATGCTTCATCGCCACTGCATCTACGCCCTCAGGCGCCGGCCTTGCGCTGCTTCCACGCCGACAGCGGCAGCACTTCAGGCAGCGGCAGGCGCTTGCGCCCGGGCTCCGCCTCGGTCAAGGCGATGGTTTCGCGCATGCTGGCGAGGCAGCGCACCGCCAGGTTTTGGTACAGGCGCGTCGCGTCCAGCTTCCACGCCATTTCGTCGGCGCTGAGCTCGCGCACCACTTTCGCCGGAATACCCGCAACCAAAGTTCGCGGCGGCACCTGCATGCCCGCCTTGACGAAGGCCATCGCGGCGACGAAAGCCGATTCGCCCACGACCGCGTTGTCGTTCACCACGGCGTTCATGCCGACAAGGGCGTTGCGGCAGATGCGCGCGCCGTGAATAACGGCGCCGTGGCCGATATGTCCGTCCCGCTCGATCACCGTATCGGATTCGGGAAAGCCGTGCACGATGCAGCAATCCTGAATATTGGCGCCCGTCTCGATGACCAGGCGTCCGAAATCGCCGCGCAGGCTGGCCGAAGGCCCGACATACACGCCGGCGCCGACATGCACGTCGCCGATCAGCACGGCGCTCGGATGCACATAGGCATCGGGATGCACAACGGGCGTGAGCCCGTCTATGGAATAGACTTTGACCATGCTGAATGCGCCTGCGGAAAAGGCTCATTTTACTGCCGATGGTGTATGCTCTGGAATCTCAATTTTCCATCTGAAACGCAGCATTTCCGGAACATGCACAAGACAGCGCAACAACTGGCGGAGTCCGCTGCCGCGGCGCTATCGCCGCGCGATCACGCATCACACGCCCTCGGCATCAAGCTGCTGGGCGTCGGCCCGGGCGCAGCAAGCATGCAGATGCGGGTGCGCGAGAACATGGCCAACGTGCACAACACCTGCCACGGCGGGCTGATCTATACGCTGGCGGACTCGACCTTTGCCTACGCCTGCAACAGCCACAACAAGAACGCGGTCGCGGTCACCTGCCTGATCGAGTATATGCGGCCGGCCTATGTCGGCGATGTGCTCACCGCCACGGGTGCCGAACAGGGTCTGGAAGGCCGCAACGGCGTGTACGACATCCGCGTGGAGAACCAGAAAGGCGAACTGGTGGCGCTGTTCCGCGGCAAGTCGACCCAGGTCAAGGGCGAAGTGACCGATCTCGACAGGCGCTAGCGCGGCAGCGCCGGAAGCGGCGCGGCTAGTCCGGCAGCGCGTAGCCGCGGTCGCGGAACAGCCGCAGGCAGGCAGCCACGACCTGCGCATCATAGGATTTGCCGCTATTGGTTTCGATTTCCGCAAGCGCGGCATCGACGCCCATGCCGGGCCTGTAGGGCCGGTGCGATGACATGGCTTCGACCACATCGGCCACCGCTATCACGCGCGCCTCGGGCAGAATCTCGTCGCCCTTCAGTCCGCGTGGATAGCCGCTGCCGTCCAGCCGCTCGTGATGCTGCAAAATGATCTGCGCCACCGGCCACGGGAAATCGACGTCCTTCAGCACCTCGAAGCCGCTTTGCGGGTGGCTCTTGATCAACTCGTACTCCATCGGCGTCAGTTTCGTGGGCTTGCTCAGGATTTCCGCCGGCACGCTCACCTTGCCGAGGTCGTGTACGTAGCCGGCGAGACGCAGGCCCTTGACCACTGCCGCGGGCAGACCCATCTCGGCGCCGATGGCCGCCGCGAGCTCGCCCACGCGGTGCTCGTGGCCGGCGGTATAAGGGTCGCGCAGTTCCACCACGCCCGATACTGCCCGCAGCGTCGATTCCATCGCGCGTTCAAGGCGCTGGACGTAGCGCTCGATCTCCGCCTGCGCCCGCTTGCGCTCGCCGATGTCCTGCGCCATCCCCAGGACCACTTTCCTCCCCTGCACGGTGGCGCGGATTGCGCGCGCCCCCAGGTCCACAACGCTCCCATCCTTGTGCACCACGCCGAAGTCCTGCTCTACCGACTCCTGCTCGCCGGAGAGCAGCTGGCGCATGGATTCGGCGACGTTTGCGCGGTCCGCCTCAACGATCAGATCGAAGATCGCCCTGCCGCTCAGTTCCTCGACGGCATAGCCGAGGATCTCGCCGGCGCGGCGGTTGGCGTAGCTAAGCCTGCCATCCTCGATCGCGAACACGGCGGCGACGTTCTGATCGAGCATGGCGCGGTAATGCTCCTCGCTCTGCCGCAACGCCTGTTCCGCGCGTTCGCGCGCCGCTTCGCGCTGGAAATTGTCCAGCGCGAAGGAAACATCTGCGGCCATTTCCTCGATCAATGCGCGCGTAGCGGGATCGAAGGCGCCGGGCTCGGCCGCATACAGTGTGAGCGCACCCACTATCGCGCCGCCGCGGCGCAATGGCAGCGCGGCCATCGAGCGCAGGCCGAATTCTGCCGCCAGTTCGCGCCAGGGCAGGGTCGCCGGGTCGCTCGCGTAATCGTTGCAGTAGTACGGCCGTCCCTCGCGCAGCGCCAACGCGACCGGACCGCGGCCTTCTGGCAGCTCCGGATCGGTGCTGGTCCCGAGCTGCTGGACGTAATCGGTGATCGCCCCCTCTACGGCCACCGGCACCACCAGCCGCTTTGCCTCGTCGATGAGGCCGACCCAGGCGCCGACGTAGCCGCCGAATTCGACCGCGATGCTGCAGATGCGCGGGTACAGTCGGCTTTCGTCCCGCAGCCGCACGATGAGCTGGTTGGTTTCGCTCAGGGTCGCGTAGGCACGATTCTGGCGGCGGATGTGTGCGTCTGCGGCATGGCGCTCGCTGATGTCGCGCACGAAGCTCTGCCGGTAGCGCTTGCCCCCGATGTCCAGCGTCTGCGCGCTGATTTCCACCGGGAACGTACTGCCGTTCTTGCGCCGGTGCTCGGTTTCGAACAGCACGCCCTCCGGGTCGCGTGCGCCGTGCCAGTCGCGCTCGATCGCTGCCTGCGCGGCCGGCGCGCGCAAATCGCGGATATTCATGCGCCGCAGTTCCTCTGCGCTGTAGCCGTAGGCTGCGAGCGCGGCATCGTTTGCCTCGATGATGTCGCCCGACGGTCCGACCAGCAGGATGATGTCGCGCGCGAGTCTGAACAGCTGCTCGATGTGGCGCGTCAGCGCCGCCCGCTCCTCGCGCTGACGCTCGAGCGCATCGAGCATGCGGTTGATCTGTTGCGCCACCTGCACGATCTCGATCGGGCCGGAAACGCCGGCACGCGCCGCGCTGTTGCCTGCGGCGACCTTGTCTGCGGCCCCGGCCAGCTCGCGGATCGGCCGAAGGATGGCGAGGCTGATCTGGCGCGCGAGAGCGAGCACCAACAGCAGCGCGACTGCGCCGACGGCAATACTGTTCCATAGCGCGGCACGGTAGTCGGCGAATACCCCGTCCTCGGGCAGCCCGGCGAACACGCGCCAGCCGGTGCGCGGCATGGTGACCACTGCATAGATACGCGCCATCCCGCTCACATCGCGCACGGTGACGTAGCCCTCGCGCATGCCGCGCACAACGGCCGCCTGTGCCGCGGGCAGCGGCTTGCCGATCCACGCTGCGGGATCGGCAGAGCGCAACAGGAACCGATCCTGGCGGTCGAATACCGGCACAATCGCGTCCTTGGGTATGCTGGTCATCACGCGCTCATTGAGCGCTGCCAGATCCACCGAAAGGTTGACAAAGCCGGAGCGCCTGCCGTCTTCGCCGCGCACCGGGTAGGTCAGCACCGTGACCCAGCGGCCGCTCAATGTTCCCAGGAATGCATCACCGGCGGCGAAGGTTTCGCTGCGCAAGCCCTGCTCGACCCAGGGAAATTTCAGCGCCGCCCCGGCTGGCGTCGGATTGGGCCGGTGGGAGTAGATATTGTTCGCGTGCAGGTCGCGCACGCCGAGATTGGCGAGCTGCGGGCGATTGCGCACGAACTGATCCGGGTCGAAGCGCGGCGCGCGCAGCGGTGGATTGCCGCGGAATTCCGCAGCCACGATGCCGAGCGCTTCCTCCTTGTCGCGCAGCGCCAGATCGATGCGATCGGCGACAGCTTCCGCTGTGAGCTTCACCCTGGCGTAAGCGGCCTCGCGCGCCTGGCGCGCGTCCTTGGCGACGTGCCAGGCGACAAACGCGGTGAATAGCGACAGGACGACCAGCACCAGCAGCAGCAATTGGGTGCGGATGGAAAGGCGGCGGAAGAAGGAAAGCAACGGCACTAAATTACATTATCTCCTACGCGGTAGTATAACGAGCGGGATCGGACCCGCAAGCCGCTTACGGAACGAATGCACACAGTGCTCAAAAAAAATGCACACAGTGACTTAGAGGCCATTTGAGAATTACCGAAATGGCCTCCGACTTAGGGGAGTATGAGGGGAGACGCCCTGCAAGAAGTCCCCACCTCTTCGGGTGGTCCCGACCTTCGGTCTCCCACCGCAGGGGATATCCCCTCATTTTGTAATAGGCTCTTAGAAAGACCATAGTGATAGCACGGTTGATATGGATCAAGCCAGAATTATGCTCGCGCTGTAATGTAGCTTGGCGCGACAGAATCGGCGCGGCCTGATTTGCGGCGGCGCGCGCCGCCGCTACAGCATCTCGCCGCGCAATCGTCGCGCCATCGCGCGCGCGTAGTACGCCGGCGCGAGCCGGCTCACCCACCAGGCGAGTTTCGAGGTGCGCCCCGGCAGCAGCAGGCGCTTGCCGCGCTGCGCGGCACGCAGCACTTGCAGCGCAATGTCCTCGGGCCGCGCGCGTTCGCCGACGATCTGCTGCGCGTGGCGCACCGCGGCACCGTCGCCGCCGAGCGCATTCCTGTCGATGCCGGTGGCGATGAACGAGGGGCAGACCATGAGCACGTCCACCCCGTCATCGGCAAGTTCGCTGCGCAGGCTTTCGAAAAATCCGTGCAGCGCGTGTTTCGATGCCGCATAGCCGGTGCGCGCGATCAAGGGAGCGAAGCCCGCGACGCTGGAAATGATGATGATAAGCCCGCGCGAGGCGAGCAGCGCATCGAGCGCCGCGCGCGTGCTATTGACCGCGCCAAAAAAATTCACCTCCATCACGCGCCGCGTCACCGCGGGCTCGGTGCGCCGCCAGGCGCTGCGGTGGCTGATGCCGGCGTTGTTGACGAGGACGTCGACGCGTCCAAAGGAGGTGATCACCGCCGCCAATGCCCGCTCACAGGCGGCGGGGTCGGTCACATCGCAGTCGATGGCCAGCGCCTGCCGGTCCCGGCTGCGCAGCTCGGCTGCCAGCGCCTCGGCCCCGGCCGCATCGCGGTCGAGCGCCGCAATGCGCGCACCGGCTGCGGCGAATGCGAATGCCAAGGCCCGCCCGAGGCCGCCCGCGGCGCCGGTGATCACCACGACCGTGCCGGTGAAATCGCGCCGCTTCATGAGGCACTGCGCCGCGCGCGCGCCGCGAGGTAGAACTCGAACACCTCGGCCGAGGTCTTCTTCGGCACATAGCCGAATTGTTCCTTCAGGCGCCGATTAGCCAGCACCGGCCGGTAGCGCAGGAAGTTCACCTGCTCCGGCCCGTACTGTGTCAGGCCCAGGGGTTTGAGCAGCGCGAGTGCGGCCTGCAGCAGCCACGCGGGCAGCACCACGCAGCGCTTGTCCAACTGCGCGGCGATTTCATGGATGCGCAGGGCGCCGTCGCCGGCGAGGTTGTAGATGCCGGTCTTGTCCGAATGCACGGCTACGCACAGGCAGCCGACCACGTCCTGGTCCCAGATGAACACAAAGGGACTGTCCGAGCCGCGGATCGCGATCAGCCGCGGCTTGTCGAACAGGTCGGTGATCTGGTTGCGCACGGTCTCGCCGAGTATCGTGCCGATGCGAAACACCAGCTGCGCGAGCTGCGGCGCCTGCACGCGGTAGTCGGCGAGCATTTCCTCGACCAGGCGCTTGTGCCAGGAATAAGCGAACTCCCGGTTGCCGCGCACGGGCGCATCCTCGCTGATCCAGGCCGGATTGTCGGCGTGATAGCCATAGGCCGCGCCGCTGGAGGATACGATGATCTTCCTGACGCCCGCGAGAACGCAGGCCTTGAGCAGATTCTCGGTTCCGAGCACGTCGACCGAATATTCGAATTCGCGATTGCTCAGCTTGCCCGGCGTGACGATAGACGCGAGGTGCACCACGGTGTCTATCGCATGGCGCTCGAGCAACTCGCCCAGCTCTGGCGCGCGGATGTCGGCGGTCTCGTAGGCGACGCCCGGCAGGCGGACTTCGGCCGGCACTTCGCGCACATCCATCGCCACCAGCGCGGCGGGCCTGCGCGCCGCATCTGCCGCAAGTCCTGCGATCAGCTGGCTGCCGAGATAGCCGGCCGCGCCCGTCACCAGTACGCGCGGCGCGTCCACTAGTGTCCCGAATCGCTGGTTCGTTGACCAGGCGCCCGGCATGGCAGCGTTCGTCGTAACAGAAAAGCGGCGAAATCGGCGCCAGACAAGGCGCAAAGCGCAGCAAGCTTGGACAGCTTGCGAGCATTTGCAACGCCGTATGGCGTCGATTCTCGGCGTCTTTTCTTCAACGAATTAGCGATTCGGGACACTATCTGCCTTTCGGCTCCTGGTGCATGTCCTTGAAGTGGATCAGCCCCGGCGCCCACATATGTTTCACCGGATTCACGTCGACGTGGATCACGGCGCAGCGGCCGCTCGCCTGGCAGCGCTCCAGCGCCGGCTTGAGCTGCTTCGGGTCGGCGACGCGCTCGCCATGCGCGCCCATGGAAATCGCCAGCTTGTCGAACTCGATTTCACCCAGGTCGGTGGCGATGTTTTCCTCCGGCGCCAGGGATTTCATCAGCAGGGTCTTGATCGGCCGCAGGGTGAAGGACTGATTCATTTTGACCATGCCCCAGGCCTTGTCGCACAGCACCAGGTAAATCACCGCGAGCTTGTTCCTCACCGCAGTCTCGATTTCCTGCGGGTGAAAGCCCATCGCGCCATCGCCGGTGATGCACACCACCTGCCGCCCCGGCAGCGCCACCGCGGCGCCCAGCGCCTGCGCCATGCCCGCGCCGAGCATGCCGAACTTGAAGGTCGACAGCAGGGTATTCGGCACGCGCACCTGGTGATAAAAACTCGCCCAGATGGTGGTGTTGCCGCCGTCGGCCACGAGAATCGCGTCGTCAGGGAAGAACTCGCGACAGACGCTCGCCACATGCGCCGGATTCATCGGCGCGGACTGATCCGCGAGCGCCCGGTCCCATTGCTTGCGATCGCGCTGCTTGGTCTCGTTGTAGCGCGCGATATTTTTCTGCCGCGCGTCGGTGCGGATTTCCGCCTTCTTCGTTTCCAGCACGGCGGCAAGGGCGGCAAGGAACAATTTGGCGTCGCCGAGTATGGCGAGATCGGCCGGCTTGTTCATGCCCAGCATTTCGCCATCGGCATCGACCTGGATCATTTTCTGCTGTGAGGGATGGCGCCAGTAGGGCGCCTTGCCCCACCAGTCGGTCTCGCCCAAGCGCGTACCCAGCGCCAGCACCAGGTCGGCGTCGTTGCGCGCCGCCTGATTCAGTTTGACGTGGATCATCGGCAGCGACAGCTCGGAAGTTTCCGGCAAGACGCCGCGCGCCGACCAACTCGTGGTCAGCGGCGCGCACAGCAGTTCCGCGACCTGGCGCAGTTCTGCATAGGCACCCGCATGAATGATGCCGCTGCCGGCGTGGATCAAGGGCTGCGCGGCCGCGATCAGCATGTCCGCTGCGCGTTCGACGAGCGCCGGCGACGGCACGGTGGGCGTCGTGCTGCGGTATTGGTGCGGCGCCCAGAACACGGGATCCGCCTTCACCTTGGTGTTCATGACGTTCTCCGGCACATCGATATGCACCACGCCCGGCCGGCCTTCCCAGGATTTGCGCAGCGCCATGCGCACCAGCTCTGGGATGCGCTCGAACGAGCCAATGACACAACTCCATTTCGCCATTTTGCCGATCACGCCGGACTGGTCGAAACACTGGTAGCTGCCGCCGCGGTCGGGATAGGCGATGCCGGGGCGGCGACAGGCGGTGACCACAAGCACGCGATTGCCTTCGGCCTGCTCCACCGCGATGCCGGGCAGCGCGTTCGCCACGCCGGGCCCGTTCGAGGCCATGCATACGCCCAGCTTGCCGGTGAGCCGCGCATAAGCGCCGGCCATGTGCACGGCGCTGGTCTCGTGGCGCGGCGTGACCAGGTCTATGCCATGGGCGCGCAGGCTGACATAGAAGCCGAAATAAGTGCCGTCGATAATGCCGAACACCTTCTCCACGCCCTCGGCCTGCAACATTTTGACGATGAATTCCCCGCCGCTGATTTCAGTCATGCCGATCTCCGTTATTGTCTGTCATCCGATTTACAATGGTACCTTGGATCAGGCGAGCGCCGGTATAATCGCTTGGGTTGAGCACGCGCCGCTGCGGCTTTGACCGGCAGGGTCGCAATTCCGGGAATTCGGCTATGACCAGCAAGCGCAAGAACGTGGTTCGCTTCGACCTTCCGATAAATCCGGCTTTCGATGAGCGGCTGAACCACGAGTCCGATATCGATCTCTCGGTTTGCCTGTGCGCCGGCCCGGAGGCGGCGGCTTGGGCGGCGCTGGCTGGCGCGCATGTCTACCATGTGTCCGCCGCAAAGGACGAGCTTCCGCGCCGCTGGTTCGTCGGTGCGGAGCTGCTGGCACGCTGCCCGGCGCTGCTGTGCGTTTCATCTTCCGGCGCCGGTTATGACACCGTGGATGTCGCGGCCTGCACCGCGGCCGGGATCGCGGTGGTGAACCAGGCGGGCGGCAACGCCAACTCGGTCGCCGAGCACGCGTTCGGCCTGATGCTCGCGCTGTCGCGGCGTATCATCGAATGCGACCGGCGCCTCAGGCGCGAACGGGGTTTCTCGCGCGAGGACCTCATGGGGCACGAAATCGGCGGCAAGGTCCTCGGCATCATCGGCATCGGCCACGTCGGCACGCGCATGGCGACCCTGGCACAGGCGTTTGGTATGCGCGTGCTGGCCACCGACCCCTACCTGACCGAGGAGGAGATCGGCCGGCGCGGCGCCCAGTCCCCCGCGCTCGCCGATCTGCTGGCGAAGTCCGACATCGTTACCCTGCATTGCCCGCGCGCGCAGGACACCCTGGGCATGATCGGCGCGCGCGCATTGCAGCGGATGAAACGCGGCGCGCTGTTCATCACCACAGCGCGCGGCGGCATCCACAACGAGCGGGCTTTGCTGGCCGCGCTCGAGTCCGGCCATATCGGCGGTGCCGGGCTCGACGTCTGGGATCAGGAACCGCCGCCCCTGGATCATCCATTGCTCAAGCTCGACAGCGTGATCGCGGGTTTTCATACCGCCGGCGTGACCCACGAGGCGCGGCGCAATATGGCAGCCATCGCAGCCGAGCAAATCGCGGGCGTGCTCAAAGGCGGCAAGCCGCCGCGCCTGATCAATCCGGAAGTGTGGCCCGCGTATGCCGCGCGTTTTGAATCGGTGCTGGGGACGCAGGTGCAAGTACTCGACTCGGAATAGATTTCGGCTGAGCGCTCGCGACGGCCGGGTCATCCGGTAAACCGGGCTAGAATACGGGCATGAGAACATTCGCTTCCGCCGTTTTTTTCGCCTTGCTGCTGACGCCGTTCTTAGCCTCCGCATTCGACCTTCAAGGTCATCGCGGCGATTGGTTTTTACGCCGCGCCGCTCGTGCATTCGCCGCCGCCGTGTTTGCGCTGACACCGCTCTTCGCCCACGCCTTCGACTTGCAGGGTCATCGCGGCGATTGGTTTTTACGCCGCGCCGCTCGTGCATTCGCCGCCGCCGTGTTTGCGCTGACACCGCTCTTCGCCCACGCCTTCGACTTGCAGGGTCATCGCGGCGCGCGTGGCCTCGCGCCGGAGAACACCCTGCCCGCGTTCGCCGCGGCGCTGACGGTGGGGGTCAGCACGCTGGAGCTGGACACGGCAATCACCAAGGACGGCGTGGTGGTGGTGAGCCACGACGCGCGCCTCAATCCTGACATCACGCGCGGCACCGATGGCCGCTGGCTCAACCCGCCGACGCGCGCCGTGCGCGAGCTGACGCTGGACGATGTTGAACACTTCGACGTCGGCCGCATCAGGCCCGGCAGCGAATACAGCCGCCGTTTTCCCGATCAGCAGCGCATGGACAAGCTGTACATGCCGACGCTGGCGCAGGTGTTCCAGCTAGTGCGCCGCGCCGGCAACAGCGAAGTGCGCTTCAACATCGAGATCAAGACCTCGCCCAGGAACCCGGGCGACACGCTCGCGCCTGAAGACTTCGCCAGCGTGCTGCTCGCGCTGATCGAACGCGAAGGCATGAATTCGCGCGTGGTGATTCAATCTTTCGACTGGCGCGCGCTGAAGGCGGTGCAGGCACTGGCGCCGAAAATTCCGACCGGTTACCTGAGCGCGCAGCAGCGCTTTCTCGACAACATCGCGCGCGGCCCCTCAGGCGACTCGGCCTGGACCGCCGGCGTGCAGTTCAGCGATCACGGATCGATTCCGAAAATGGTGAAAGCCGCCGGCGGCGCGATCTGGTCACCCTACTTTCCGGAACTGAGCCCCGAGCTGCTGAAACAAGCGCAGCAACTCGGCTTGCAAGTGATCCCGTGGACAGTCAACAAGCGCGAGGACATGGCGCGCCTGATCGACTGGGGCGTGGACGGCCTGATCACCGACCGGCCCGACCACCTGCGCGAGGTGATGGCCGAGAAAAAGCTGCCGCTGCC
>CAKKSJ010000485.1 GCA_919902965.1 Burkholderiales bacterium | reverse complement strand
GCATCCAGGCCGACGCAGCGCTGGAAGCAGGTGCCGCAGCGCTGCCCGAGCAGGCGCTGCATGCGCACCTTGTTGATCAGATCGTCGGTGCTCTGGTGCAGGTGACAGAAGCGGTTGATGGTCTCGCCGGTGAGCGCGGACCTGGCGGTCATGAGCCGGCGGTGCTCGGCGTCATGCGCCAGTTCGTAAGTGAGGGCCACCGTATTCATCGAGGTCTTGATGTAGGGATGCGCCAGCGGATCGGCGAGTAATTTTCCGTCCAGGTAGACCTTCAGCGGTTTGCGTTGCGCAAGGCTGTCGCGGTATTGCTGTGCGTTCATCATGACCATGGCAAACTCTCCAGGAAGCAATTGTTGATATGATCGGGCCCAGGAAATGTGCTGTTGACAACAAGTCTTGGCAGCGAGTGTACGCCGCACCAAATCCGGGCAATTTGACCTGCGACAAGAGTCGCTTCTAAGGGCTTCACGCCGTGCGCACGCGAACCCCAGCTACCAATTGGCCCGCAGTCTCGGCCGTCATCGCGGCCGGCATCGTCGCTGCCGCCTACGTAGGCAAGCTGCCGCCCGCAATTCCCCAACTGCGCGAGGAGTTCAATTTGTCGCTGGTCGCGGCAGGCTGGGTCAATTCGACTTTCAATACGCTGGCGGTCAGCACCGCTGTATTCTTCGGCGCGCTCGCCGCCCGTTACGGCGCGCTGCGCTGCTGCGCTGCAGGACTCCTCGCCTTGATGCTGGGCGGGCTGCTCGGCGCGGCCGCGCCCGGCGAAACCGTGCTGTTCGCTTCGCGCATCCTGGAAGGCGCGGGGTTCATTGCCATTGCAGTGTCCGCACCGACGTTGGTCGCTGCGGCGAGTGCGCCGCGGGAGATCAATCTGACCCTGGGATTGTGGAGCACCTACCTTCCTTTCGGCGCGAGCCTGACGATGCTGGCGAGCCCGTTCCTGCTCGGCTCTCTGGGCTGGCGCGGTTTCTGGCTGGTGATCGTGCTGATGACGCTCGCGTGCGCGCTGGCGCTGATGCGAACGCAGGGCGCGTTCAGCGCAGCGCGCAGCGGCTCGGCGATCACCTACGCGAGCATGGTCCAGGCGCTGCGCCAACCCGGACCCTGGTGGCTGGCACTCGGCTTTGGCTGCTACACGCTGATGTTTTACGCGATCATGGTCTGGCTGCCCACGTTCCTGGTGCAAGAGCGCGGCGCTTCGGTCAGCGCTGCGGCGCTCCTGACCGCGCTGGTAGTCGGCGTCAATGTATGCGGCAACCTGTTGGGCACCTGGCTGGTCCATCGCGCCGCGCCGCGCGGCCACGTGATCAGCTGCGCGTTTCTCGTTTCCGCGGCAGCCTCATGCGGCATTTTCTCCTCCGCCCTGCCCGACGCGCTGCGCGCTGTCCTGTGCATGCTCCTCATGTTGGCCGGCGGGATCATCCCGGCAGCGGTGCTCTCGGGATCGCAAATCTATGCACGCGACGCGAGTCAGATCAGCGGCATCCAGGGATTGATCGTGCAGGTGGCGCAACTCGGTCCCTTCTTCGGCCCGCCGCTGATCGCGGCGGTGGTCGCAGACGCGGGTGACTGGACGGCGGCGCGCTGGGTGCTGCTCGCCGCCGCCGCCCTGGGCACGCTGTTCGGCCAGCTTGCCGCCCGCACCGAGCGGGCGCTGCGTTCCAGGCGATAGCAACATCAATCTGCCGAGCGCCCTGCGGCCAACGCGCCGATTTAGGCGCAGCACGATTTTAGCTCCGACACATTTTTGCTCCGACACATTTTTGCTCCGCGCTTGACTAAGTACACCGCTCGCCACACAATTTGGCTTACACTAGCGATATCTGCCATCCGGTAACCGAAGTAACCCTAAGGAGGATTTCATGATCCAAATCTCGCGACTCGGAAAAGTACTGGGGTCGGCCGCCATAGCCTTGGCTTTCGCCGCGCCCGTTTCAGCGCAGCAATTGAAAATGATGACCGGCCCGCAGGGCGGCTCCTGGTATCCGCTCGGCGGCGCGATTCAGGGCCTCATCGAGAAGGCCATTCCCGGCG
>CAKKSJ010000484.1 GCA_919902965.1 Burkholderiales bacterium | reverse complement strand
CCCCAGGAGGACTTGCTTCGCGGCGCAGCGCGCAAAAAAATGGTGACAGGCAATCATGTTGGGTGCGCGATATAAAAAATTGCCAATAGCAGATTCCTCGTTTCCGATCAGATTAGCTTCCCCCACAAATCGTGCGCGTCGGCGTGCTCGATCTTGACGATGGCCCAGTCGCCCGGCCTGAGCGCATGGCCAGCCGCGATATTGACTACGCCGTCGATTTCCGGCGCATCGGCAGCGGAGCGCGCGTGCGCGCCTTTCTTGTCGACGGTATCGACCAGAACCTTGAGCGTCTTGCCGATCTTGCGCTTGAGTCGCTTGCGGCTGATTTTCTCCTGCACCGCCATGAAGCGCGCGCGCCGCTCTTCGCGCAATTCCGCCGGCACCGCATCGGGCAAGGCGTTTGCCTTCGCGCCCTCCACCGGCGAATAGGCGAAGCAGCCGACACGATCGAGTTGCGCTTCCTCGAGGAAATCGAGCAACTCGCGGAATTCGCCTTCGGTTTCGCCCGGAAAACCCGCGATGAAGGTGCTGCGTATGGTGATCTCCGGACAGATCGCGCGCCAGGCGCGGATGCGCTCCAGATTGACCTCGCCCGAGGCCGGCCGCTTCATCAACCTGAGGATGCGCGGGCTCGCGTGCTGGAAGGGCACGTCGAGATAAGGCAGCAGCCTGCCTTCGGCCATCAGGGGAATGACTTCATCCACATGCGCATAGGGATAGACATAATGCAGGCGCACCCACGGTCCACCGGCGGCTCCACCGAGTTCGCCCAGGGCGCGCACGAGTGCGCTCATGCGCGTCTTCAACGGGCGGCCCTGCCAGAAGCCGGTGCGGTACTTGATGTCCACGCCATAGGCGCTGGTGTCCTGCGAAATCACCAGAATTTCCTTCACGCCGGCCTTGGCGAGATTTTCCGCCTCCTGCATCACCTCGCCTATCGGCCGGCTCACCAGGTCGCCGCGCATGGAGGGGATAATGCAAAACGTGCAGCGGTGGTTGCAGCCTTCGGAAATCTTGAGATAAGCGTAGTGCGCGGGCGTCAGCCGCACGCCCTGCGGCGGCACCAGGTCGGTATAGGGATCGTGCGGCCGCGGCAGATGCGCATGGATCGCCTGCATCACCGCGTCGGCGGCGTGCGGCCCGGTTACCGCCAGCACCTTCGGATGAGTCTTGCGCACGATGTCGCCCTTGGCGCCCAGACAGCCGGTGACGATCACCCGCCCGTTCTCGGCCAGCGCCTCGCCGATGGCTTGCAAGGATTCCTCCACCGCCGAGTCGATGAAACCGCAGGTGTTCACCACCACCAGCTCGGCCGCTTCGTAGGAGGGCGAAATGGCATAACCCTCGGCGCGCAGTTGCGACAGGATGCGCTCCGAATCGACCAGGGCCTTGGGGCAGCCCAGCGAAACGAATCCAACTTTAGGCGCGCTGCGCCCGAGACGGTGATTCTTCAGGACTTGTCGCCCTCGTCTTTTTTCGGCGGCACAGGCTGTCCGGGAAAACCGGGGAAAGGAAAACCGGTGAACATGTTCTTGGTCTGGTCCTGCAGTTTCTCCTGCATCTGCATGAACACGTTCTTGCTCTGATCCATGTAGGCCGCCATCATGCCCTGCATGGCCGAGCCCTGGAAATTCATGAACTGCGACCAGAGATCCTTGTTGATTTTGCCGCTGTCCCCGTACATGGAGCGCGACTGCTCTTGCAGCTGCTTTTGCACCTGGACGAAGGTCTGCATGTTTTTTTCCAGATAACCGCCGACCATGCCCTGCATCGCATTGCCGTAAAAGCGAATCAGCTGTGACAGCAGATCGGAGGTGAACATGGGCATGCCGCCGGCCTCTTCCTCGAGAATGATTTGCAGAAGAATGGCGCGCGTCAAATCTTCGCTGTTCTTGGCATCCACGACCTGGAACTGCTCGTGCTTGAGCACAAGTTCCTTGACGTCGGCCAGCGTGATGTAGCTGGAGGTACGCGTGTCGTAAAGGCGCCGGTTCGGATATTTTTTTATCAACCGTAGCGGTTCGGCAGCGCCATTTGTGGTGCTATCCGGTTGATTTTCAGCAGTTTCTTTCTTATGTTGCATCGCAGCATCCCTCTTGACTTTTCCGGCGGGCAGAGTAGAATCTCTCTTGTTGCACCGCAGCATAACAGTTTCTTAAACCCATCACAGCATACTCTTTTTACCTAGGAGCCCAAGATGGCCAACCCCCAAGAACAGCTTGCAACCTGGCAAAAAGCCGCCCTGGAATCTACGCTCAGCTATGCGCAGGCAAGCATCTCCAGCGCCGAGCAAATGCTCAAACTCAATCTCGAAGCCGCGCGCAACTCGCTCGAACAGGCCGGCAAAAATACGCGCGAACTGCTTTCCATCAGCGATCCGCAAGAACTGGCGCAGCTACGCACCAAAATTGCCCAAGCAAACATGCAACAGTCCGCAAGCTATGCCCAGAATATTTACGAAATCGTCAGCCAAACTCAGGCGCTACTGACCAAACTCGGCGAAGAGCAGTACGCAAAGCTCAACCAGGAAGCCGCCGCCGGCGCCGAACAACTCGGCAAAGGCGCCCCGGGAGCTGAAATAAGCGCAGCGGCCTTCAAGTCGACCCTGGCTGCAAGCAACGCCATGCTGGACAACCTTAACCTCGCCGCCAAGCAATTCGCCGAATTGTCCGAAGCTAACATCAAGGCCGCGACCGCCGGCATGTTCAAAAGCCCCAAGAAATAAGCCCCTCTCACTCGATAATTCTAGCCCCGCGCCGCCCTGCCCCCACCTCGGCGCGCCGGGCGCCCCCACTCCCCGCCCAGGCGGAAATGGGAGCGCTTATTGCATGTGCTGGCCGCCGTTAATGGCGATGTTCGCGCCAGTCACAAAAGCAGCCTCTTCCGAGCACAGATAAATAATCAGTCCCGCAACTTCCTCGGGTTTGCCCAGGCGGCCCACCGGAATCTGCGGAATGATTTTGGTGTCGAGAATCTCCTTGGGAATCGCGGTCACCATCTTGGTGCCGATATAGCCCGGCGAAATGGTATTCACGGTAACCCCCTTTTTCGCCACCTCCAGCGCCAGCGCCTTGGTAAAACCATGCATGCCGGATTTGGCTGCGGAATAGTTGGTCTGGCCGAACGCGCCTTTCGAGCCGTTTACCGAGGACACGTTGATAATGCGGCCCCAACCGCGCTCGACCATACCGTCGCACACCGGCTTGGTCATGTTGAATACGCTGTCGAGGTTGGTGCGCATCACCGCGTCCCAGTCCGTCTTGTTCATTTTCTTGAAAGTCGTATCGCGCGTGATACCGGCGTTGTTGATCAGTATGTCGACCGGACCCATCTCGGCCTGGATCTTGGCGACGCAAGCCTGGCAGGAATCGTAGTCAGCGACGTCCACCGGCACCGGTTGAAAATCGTAGCCGCGCGCCTTCATGTCCGCGTTCCACGCCGCCGCGTTCTTGTTTCCGGGCGAATGTGTCACCACCACGCGAAAACCCGCGTCAGCCATTTTGGTGCTGATCGATTCGCCCAGCCCGCCCATGCCGCCGGTAATCAGTGCAATTCTTTTTGACGTGTTAGCCACAATAATTCCCCCTGGTCTTGTTGCGGATCGATACCGCCCGGATATCTTACCGGCTTATTCCGGCATCCGTTTTACCATAGCATAAACACGGGCACTCAGGCACTCATGCCATGTGCAAACCGCCGTTAATCGAAATGTTGGCACCGGTGATATAGCCGGCGTCATCCGACGCCAGATAGGCCACCAAACCGGCGACCTCCTCCGGAGTCGCCAGCCGCCCCATCGGGATGGTCGCGACGATCTGCTCGCGAACTTCGGCGCGAATCGCCATCACCATTTCGGTCGCGACATAGCCCGGTGAGATGGTGTTGACCGTGACGCCCTTCCTCACCACTTCCTGCGCCAGCGCTTTGGAAAAACCGTGCATGCCTGCCTTGGCCGCAGAATAATTGGTCTGCCCGAACTGGCCCTTCAGCGCATTCACCGAAGACACGTTGATGATCCTGCCCCAACCGCGTTCGGTCATGCCTTCGACCACCTGACGCGTGACGTTGAATACGCTGTTCAGGTTGGTGTTGATCACGTCGTACCAGTCGCTCTCCGACATGCGCTTGAA
>CAKKSJ010000483.1 GCA_919902965.1 Burkholderiales bacterium | reverse complement strand
GCTTCTGCTACATCCGCGCGGATAGCATGATCGAACTGATGGAGCTGGCCGGCATGGTCTCGGCGATGCAGTCGAACGGCAATCGCGAAGTGCTGGTACCCAACCGGGCCGAAGGCTGAGCGGTGCGAGCGCTGCTGTTTGCCGCGCTGCTGCTGCTGGTTTCCGCGGCCAGGGCAGCGGGCCTGGACGCGCTGCACGGCTTCATTGCCGCAACTGCGTCGGCCCAGGGCGAATTCGAGCAGAAAGTCTACGATCGCAAGCGCAAGCTGACACAGGAGTCCAGCGGCACTCTGGCTTTCTTGCGGCCCGGCAGGTTTCGCTGGACCTATGCCAAACCCTATGCGCAGCTGATCGTCGGCGACGGCGCCAGGGTGTGGGTGTATGACCAGGATCTGAACCAGGTCACGGTAAGGCGCCTGGACCGTGCGCTTGGCTCATCGCCGGCGGCGCTGCTCGCCGGCAGCAATGAAATCGAACGCGCATTCACCTTGATTGGCCGGGGCCAGAAAGCGGGTCTGGAATGGGTCGAGGCGACGCCGCGCGAGAAAGAATCGAGTTTCGAGACCATCCGCATGGGCTTCGGACCCTCCGGGCTGGAACTCATGGAATTGGACGACAACTTCGGACAGACCACGGTGCTCAAATTCACTGCCTTGCGCCGCAATCCAAAACTAGACCCCGCGCTGTTCACGTTCGTTCCTCCCAAGGGGGCGGACGTGATCGGCGAATGAGGTGCAAGCTTCTTTAATCAGCGTGGACCCGTGACCGACCTTTTCGGAATTCCGAAACCCCTGGCACCCCTGGCCGAGGCCATGCGCCCGCAGTCCCTGGCCGAGGTGGTGGGCCAGCCGCATCTGCTCGGGCCGGGCAAGCCGCTGCGCCTGGCGTTCGACTCGGGCAAGCCGCATTCCATGATTCTGTGGGGGCCGCCGGGTGTGGGCAAGACCACGCTGGCACGCCTGATGGCCAACGCCTTCAACGCCGAATTCATCGCCCTGTCGGCGGCGTTCTCGGGCGTCAAGGAAATACGCGAGGCGGTGCAGCGCGCAGAAACGGTACTCGCGCAGTCGGGCCGGCACACCATCCTGTTTGTCGACGAGGTGCACCGCTTCAACAAGGGGCAGCAGGACGCGTTCTTGCCTTTCGTCGAACAGGGCTTGTTTACCTTCATCGGCGCGACCACCGAGAACCCTTCGTTCGAAGTGAACAGCGCGCTGCTATCGCGCGCCGCCGTGTATGTGTTGAAGAGCCTGAATGAAGACGAACTCGGGCAGCTGCTGGCGCGCGCCCTGGACGGGCCGCTCGCGGGCCTCGCGTTCGACGCGAGCGCGCGCGAACGCCTGATCGGACTCGCCGACGGCGATGCGCGGCGCCTGCTGAATCTGCTCGAGATCATCCAGACTGCCGCGGGCGAAGACACGCACAGCATCGACGGCGCTTTCCTTGACAATGCGCTGTCGCGCAATCTGCGCCGCTTCGACAAAGGCGGCGACGCTTTCTACGACCAGATCTCCGCGCTGCACAAGAGCGTGCGCGGCTCCAATCCTGATGCGGCGCTGTACTGGATGGTGCGCATGCTGGACGGCGGCGCCGATGCGTTGTACGTCGGCCGCAGGCTGGTGCGCATGGCCATGGAGGACATAGGCCTCGCCGATCCGCGCGCGCTGCGCCTGGCGCTAGACGCCTGCGAGACTTACGAGCGCCTGGGCTCGCCCGAAGGCGAGCTCGCGCTGGCCGAGGCGGTGCTCTATCTTGCCTGTGCGGCGAAGTCGAACGCGGTGTACGTCGCCTATAATGAGGCCCGCGCGTTCATCGGGCAGGACAAGTCGCGCTTGGTGCCGGAGCATTTGCGCAATGCTCCGACCAAGCTGATGAAGGAACTGGGCTACGGGCGCGAATACCGCTATGCGCACGATGAGCCCGATGCCTACGCCGCGGACGAAAAATACTTCCCGGAAGGCATGCCGGAGATGAATTGGTACCGGCCGGTGCAGCGCGGCCTGGAAACCAAAATAGCGGAGAAGCTCGCCTACCTGCGCGAGCTCGACAGCAAAGCGAAGAAATCTTAATTCAGGTATTTCGGATCCCCTACCATGCTAGACATTCAACTACTGCGCAATGATCTCGAGAGCGTCACCAGCCGGCTTGCAGCGCGGCCTTTTCAGCTCGATGGTGCGGAATTCCAGGCGCTGGAACAGGAGCGCAAGCAGGTGCAGACGCGCACCCAGGAGCTGCAGTCGGCGCGCAATAGCATGGCCAAGCGCATCGGCCAGGCCAAGGGCAAGGGCGAAGACGTTGCAGCGCTGATGAGCGAAGCCGGCGAGGCCAACGCCGAATTGCAGTCCGTGGAAGCCAAGTTGCTGCAGATCCAGGCGAAGCTGCAGGATTTTCTGCTGGTCATACCCAACCTGCCGCACGCGAGCGTGCCGCCGGGCCGGTCGCCGGACGATAATGTCGAGGTGCGCAGGCACGGCACGCCGCGGCAATTCGATTTTCAGGTGAAAGACCATGTCGATCTGGGCGAGGGGCTGGGCATGCTCGATTTCGCCACCGCCACCAAAATCAGCGGCTCGCGCTTTTCGCTCATGACCGGGGCGCTCGCGCGCTTGCACCGCGCGCTTGCGCAGTTCATGCTCGATCTGCACACCCGCGAGCACGGCTATACCGAGGTCTATGCACCTTACCTGGTGAATGCGGCGAGCATGCGCGGCACCGGGCAGCTGCCCAAGTTCGAGGAGGATCTGTTCAGGGTTCCGTTCGGCTTGGAAGAGCCCACGCCCAAGGAAGTCGAAGAAATCGTCAGACAGGGTGCGAGCTCGATTGCGACTCCACGGCAAAAAAACCTTTATCTCATCCCAACCGCCGAAGTGCCGGTCACCAATATTGTGCGCGACGAAATCGTGCCGCTGGAACTGCTGCCGCTCAAATTTGTCTGCCACACGCCTTGCTTCAGGAGCGAGGCGGGTTCCTATGGCAAAGACACGCGCGGCATGATACGCCAGCACCAGTTCGACAAGGTCGAGTTGGTGCAGA
>CAKKSJ010000482.1 GCA_919902965.1 Burkholderiales bacterium | reverse complement strand
CGGACGGATGTTTTTTCCGTCCGGAAAATGCGCTTGGCGCGCGTCCCCCGGGAGGACTTTCCCCTCAAGGGGGATCGAGAGCTTCGCGGCGCAGCGCGCAAGTCCGCTCGTCGCATGCGAGCTTATTTACGACGAGGTATACGCCCTAAGCTTCAACCAGTTTGCCGTTTTCCAGATGAAAGCGCCGCATGCCTGGCAGTTCTATCAGTTCGCGGTCGTGACAGGCGATGAGCAGGCTGCTGTTGTCCGCCACCAGTTGCCGGATCAGGGCGATCGCCTGAGCGCGCGCCTCGCCGTCCAGGTTGGCGGTCGGTTCGTCCAGCAGGAACAAGCGCGGCTTGAGCACCTTGGCCCGCGCCAGCGCCACGCGCTGTTTTTCGCCGCCGGACAGCTTGGCCGTGGGTACGTCGCGCAGATGGTCCACGCCGGCCCAGGCGATCGCCTCGCGCACCAGATTCCTGCGCTCAGCGCCGCTAATTCCGCGCGCCGCGAGCCCGTAGCCAATGTTGTGCGCCACCGTGGTATGAAACAGATAGGGATGCTGGTGCACGTAGACAATGTCGTGGCGCACCTGCTCGGGCAGCCTGCCGTGGATCAGCGGCACCCCGCAGAATTCGAAGCCCGCAATCTCGCCCGGCTCCAGCCCTGCCAGTATGCGCAGCAAGGTGGTCTTGCCCGAACCGTTGTCGCCGGTAATGACATAGGCCGCGCCCGCCCCGATGGCAAACGGGCCGAGGTCCAGCAACTTGCGCGCGCCAAAGGATTTGTGCAACTGGCCCAGCGATAGCAGAGCGCTCACTTGAGACCGCCCCTGCCCTGCAGCAGGCCCAGGGCGATGCTGATGCCCAGCGCGAACAGCATCAGCACCACGCCCAGCGCAATGCCCTGCGCAAAATCGCCCTTGCTCGTCTCCAGCGCGATGGCGGTCGGAATATTGCGCGTGACCCCGGCGATATTGCCGCCCACCATCATGGCGCAACCGACCTCGGAAATCACCCGGCCGAAGCCGTTGAACACGCCTGCCACCACGGCGAAGCGCACTTCCAGCAGCGTGGTCAGTGCGGCGCGCAGCGGCGAGGCGCCCAGGCTCACCGCAGTCTCGTGCGCACGCGGATCGGCGCCTTGCACTGCCGCCAGCGCAAACGCCGTCAGCACCGGGAACGCGATCACGGCCTGGCCCATGATCATCGCCTCCTGGGTGAACAGCAACTGCCAGGAGCCCAGCGGTCCCTGGCGCGTGAGCAGGATGTACAGGATCAGCCCGACCACCACCGTGGGAAATGACAGCAGCCCCTGGATCAACACCACCAGCACGCGCCGGCCGGGAAAGCGATGGTGCGCCAGGGTGTAGCCGAGGATTACGGCGAAGGGCGTGGCCAGGGCAAGCGCCAGCAGCGATACGCGCAGGGAAATCCAGATAATGGTCCAGATTTCCGCGTCGCCGGAAAACAGCAAGGCAAAAGCCTGGCGCGTAGACGCGAGTATGTCCATCCGGGTGTTAGCGCGCTTTTTGGGGAAGGAAGAAAACCTGCTGCCCGCCGACGCGGAATCCGGCGATCAGCTGTCGCGCTTCAGCTGAATTCATCCAGGACACGAACCTGGCCGCCGCCGCGGCATTGATCGCGGGGAATCGGGCCGGGTTCACCGCGACGAGGCCATATTCGTTGTACAGCCGCGCATCGCCTGCGACCAGCAGTTCCATACCGGTTCGCTCGCGCAAGACGGAAAAGCTGGCGCGGTCGCTGAGCGTGTAGGCCTGCATCTCGCCCGCCATCATCAGTACGCGGCTCATGCCCAGTCCCGCCGCTACGTAGCCGGCCCAGCCCGGTTCCAGTCCAGCGGCACGCCATAGTTCGCGTTCTTTGACCTGCGTGCCGGACTCGTCGCCGCGGGAAACGAAACGCGCTTTGGCGGCATGGATTCTGCGCATCGCCTCGACCGCGTCCCGCAGGCCGCGTACGCGGGCCGGGTCCTGTGGCGGGCCGGCGATGAGAAAATCGTTGAAGGCAATGGCGTAGCGCTTCAAGCCGGCGCCGGAGCTCACCAGCTTTACTTCCTGCGCTTTGACATGCGAAATGACCGCATCCACGTCGCCGTTCGCCGCCAGTTTGATCACCTGACCGGTGCCACCTATGGCCAGCCTGACTTTCACGCCGGACGCCGCTTCGAATGCGGGAATGAGCGTCTTGAGCAGGCCCGAATCCTCCAGCGTATGCGTCGCCGCCAGTTTGAACTCGGCCGCCGCCAGCGGCAGTGCCTGCAAGGCCAGGACTAGCGCGGCAACCAGGCGCAACAAACTGCGCAATCCGGATCGCATGTTCGCCTTATTTGACTGCATTGGGGAAAAACATCTGCGCGCCTTCGATTTTGAAATTACCAATCAGGCTCTGACCTTCGCTGGAGGTGATCCAATCGATCAGCGTCATCGCGCCGCGGTAATTGACTCCCGGATATTTCTTCGGGTTGACGGCGATAATACCGTAAGGGTTAAACATGCGCGCGTCGCCTTCGACCAGGATTTCCAGACCGGTGCGATGGCGATAAGCGGCGTAGGTCGCGCGATCGGTTAGGGTGTAGCCGCGCAAACTCGCGCTCATGGTCAGCACTTCACCCATGCCCTGTCCGGCCGACAGGTAATTCGACCCGCTCGCTTGGACCCCGGCGAGCTTCCAGTACGATTGCTCCATTTTGTGCGTGCCAGAATCGTCACCACGTGAAACGAAACGCGCGCCTGGCTGGGTCAGCCTGCGCATCGCTTCAATTACGTCTTTCATGCCGCGGATGCCCGCGGGGTCATCGGCGGGACCAACGAGGACAAAATCGTTGTACATCACGTCGCGCCGGTTGATGCCATGCCCGGCCGCAACGAACGCATCCTCGGCCCACCGCGCGTGCACCAGGGTCAGGTCGACATCGCCATTCTCGGCCAGCTTCAGCGCTTTGCCCGTTCCCACCGGAATTACCTGCACTTTGACCGCGTATTTCTTTTCAAAAGCCGGCAGAAGCACGCGCAGCAATCCGGAATTGTCAGTGCTGGTAGTAGTGGACAGGCGGATTTCGCGTGTGTCGGCCCCGGCCTTGCCAGCCATGAGCAGTACGAATCCCAATAGCGTTCCAAGCAGCAATGATTTCATTCCACACTCTCCCCTGCCTGCAGCTTACCCGAAGGAATATCATGTTACTGATTGCATATTAAGGCATTTGTCATTATTGACTATTGCCATACAGAGGAAAATAGGCTATTTTTTACATACATGACGAAACTTGTTCCAATACTCCAATGGCGGATTGCCGACGGCGTCGCGCTCGACGCACGGCTGCTGCAGCTGCTCACCGCGATCGAGGCCGGAGCAAACCTTGCCGCAGCCGTGGCCGAGGTCGGCCTGTCCTATCGCCACGGCTGGGGGCTGCTGCACGCGCAGGCGGCGCTGCTGGGTGTGCCCCTGGTCGATATGCAGCGCGGCAAAGGTGTCAGCCTGACGCAGGCAGGACAGCAGTTGTTGCGACGGACCGCCGGCGCCGAGCAGCGCTTGCTGCGCAGAGCGAGCGCCATCGAAATCGCGCCGGTTTCCCAAGCGGCGAGCGAACCGCTGCGGCTGAGCCTGCATGCCAGCCACGACCTGGCGCTTATCGAGTTGCGCGAACGCATTGCACCCGCCTTCGGCCTGGAACTGGACCTCGAGTTCAAAGGCAGCCTGGAAGCGCTCTCCTCGTTTGCGGCAGGTCACGCTGATCTGGCCGGTTTTCACATCCCGCTCGGATCACACCCGGGCGCGCTGGCCCCTTTTCAACGCTGGCTCAAACCCCGGCAACATCGCCTGATCGGATTTATCGAGCGCGAGCAGGGCCTGATGCTGCCGCCGGGCAACCCCGCGCACGTGCGCGGTCTGGGCGACCTGGCCGGCAATAAGCTGCGTGTCGTCAACCGGCAACGCGGCTCCGGCACCAGGCTTCTGTTCGACCAGTTGCTGCAGGAATCAGGCATCGACGGCCACGCCCTGCGCGGCTATTCGACCGAGGAATTCACCCACCTGGCCGTCGCGGCGACCATTGCGGCGGGCAAGGCCGATGCCGGTTTCGGCGTGAAAGCCGCCGCGCTGCAATACGGACTCGCGTTCAAATTGCTGGAGCGCGAACGCTATTTGCTCGCCTGCCGCAGCGAGGCTGCAAAAGAACCCACGATCCGGCGCTTGCGGGAGGCGATCGCCAGCCCGGCTATGCTGCGGGTGATCCGCAGTCTGCCGGGCTATGCCGACGCGAACAGCGGCAGCCTGCTTAGTTTTACCCGCGGCTTCGCTGGCAGCAGCAAAGCGAAAAGAAACTGAGCGTCTGCCCCTGCCGTGTTAATTGCACGCCCCGAGCGGAAGCGGTATATTCCCGCATCAGGAATTGCAGACTCCCGGTCAGACGGTGTCCCGTCCAAGTTCTGCGGCTTTCATTGCGCGAGGATACGCATGGACACCGTTACTCCCAGCATTTCAGTTTCCCAACTTCTCCAGCGTTACGGCGCTGCCAACGCGCCTTTCCTGATAGACGCGCGCCGAAGCGCACAACGCCGACCGGTACGCTAGAAAATCATGAACGAAGACAAGCAGCAAGCGCCCGCGCCGGTAAGCCTGGGCACAGCGTTCTGGTACTGGCTCAAACTCGGCTTCGTCAGCTTCGGCGGCCCCACCGGGCAGATTTCCATGATGCATCAGGATCTGGTGGAGCGGCGGCGCTGGATTTCCGAAAAGCGCTTCCTGCATGCGCTCAATTACTGCATGCTGCTGCCCGGGCCGGAGGCGACGCAGCTCGCCACTTATATCGGCTGGATGATGCACCGCACCTGGGGCGGCCTCATCGCCGGCGTGCTGTTCGTGCTGCCGTCGATGTTCATCCTGATGGGCTTGACCTGGGTGTATCTCGTTTATGGAAATGTGCCGCTGGTGGCCGGGATACTCTACGGCATCAAGCCCGCGGTTACGGCCATCGTGGTATTCGCCGCCTACCGCATCGGTTCGCGCGCGCTCAAGAACGGCATGCTGTGGGCGATTAGCGCCGCCGCCTTCGTCGCCATATTTGCATTCAAAGTGCCTTTCCCCTACATCGTTCTCGCAGCAGGCATGATCGGATTCGCCGGCGGTCGCCTGGCGCCGAAGAAATTCGTCACCGGCGGCGGTCACGGCTCGGCCGGAATTAGCAGCTACGGCGCGGCGATCATCGACGATGACACGCCCACGCCCGCGCACGCGCGTTTCGCCTGGCAGCGCTTCATCGGCTTTTGCGTCGCCGGGTTCGCGCTCTGGGCCGGCGCGATCCTCTGGCTCTACGCGGTGAACGGCTGGGACGGAACCCTGACCCGGATCGGATGGTTTTTCACCAAGGCAGCGCTGCTGACTTTCGGCGGTGCCTACGCCGTGCTGCCCTATGTCTATCAGGGCGGCGTCGAGACCTACGGCTGGCTCACGCCGCAGCAAATGATCGACGGACTCGCGCTCGGCGAAACCACGCCGGGTCCGCTGATCATGATCGTGACCTATGTCGGATTCGTCGGCGCCTGGACCAAGCAGATCTTCGGCGCGGATGCACTGTCCCCGCTCTGGGCCGGCATGGCCGGTGGTGCCGTGGCTACTTTTTTCACCTTCCTCCCGTCCTATTTGTTCATACTCATAGGCGGGCCGCTAGTCGAGGCCACGCATGGCGACCTCAAGTTCACCGCCCCGCTCACCGGCATCACCGCGGCGGTGGTCGGCGTGATTCTCAACCTCGCCGTATTCTTCGCCTGGCACGTGCTCTGGCCGGCCGGCTTCGGCGGCGGCTTCGAGTGGTTCGCCGCCCTCGCCGGCCTGGTCGCGTTCATCGCCTTGTCCAGGTACAAAGCCGGCATCATCCCGGTGATCCTGGCCTGCGGCGCAGCCGGATTCGCTTACACTTTGGTGCTTTAACAGAACCGACAGCAGGAAAAAATGGCAGCCTATCTCGTGGTCGACATCGACGTGACCGACCCGGCGCAGTTCGAGGAATACAAGAAACTCGCGCCGGCGGCGATCGACAAGTACGGCGGGCGCTACCTCATCCGCGGCGGCGCTTACGAGGCCATCGAAGGTGACTGGAAGCCGCAGCGGCTGACGGTGGTGGAATTCGAGTCGATGGAGAAAGCCAAAGCCTTCTACAACTCGCCCGAATACCAGCTGGCGATCAAGGCGCGCAAAGGCGCGGCGAATATGAACATGCTGCTGGTGCAGGGGATCTAGGATTCTTGCGCGTCAGTGGTCCGGTAATTCAACCGTCTTGAAGTTCCCCGGCATCACGACTTCCAGGATTTCAATATCGTCCGAGTGCCCCAGTTCCCGGTGGCGGATGCCCGGGGGCTGGTAGGCACAGGAACCTGCCTCGAGCAGCACCTCGCCCACGCCCTCGTAGTCGAATTTGATCCAGCCTTTCAGGACATAGACCAGCTGGAATTCGGTATCGTGCCAGTGCGTCTTGCCGACGAAAGCGCCACCAGGCCGCGCACGGATGACATGGGCTAGCGCACCGCCGCCGGTCGCGGCTTTGACGCCGAGATCGCGGTATTCAAAAAAAGCGCGCAGGCCGTCGGCCCTGAATCCGCTATCCTTGAGATGGCTGACACTGAATTTTCGTTTCGCCATTTTCCCTCCACCCCCGCGCGCGAAGTACCCAAAATAGGAATGGGGCGCCGCAGCGCCCCTTCTCAATGGACAGCGGGGCAGGCTACTTCTTCGCCGCAGGCGCTAGCTTGCCGCTCTTGGACTGTTCTTTCTTGTAGCGCTCCACCACACGATCCTGAGCCTTCGCCAGCAGTTCTGCCGCTTTCTTCCCTGCTTCGGCGGCCTTGGCTTTCTTTTCCTCGGCCTGGGCTTTGGCCGCGTCGTCCATGGGTGCAACCGGTATCCTGGCCTGAGCCTGCCCTGCGCTCAATGCAAATGCCAGGGCGCCGGCGATGATCATTATTCTGGTTTTCATACCTTTCTCCCGATTAATGTTGAACCTGCGGCGGGGCGCTCGCCGAACTCGCCGCGTCAGGCTCGCCCGAGGGCAGCGCCCTTTTGCCGGCTTTGACGTCCTCGTACCAGTATTGCGCGTGCTCGCGCGCCCAGGTCTCGTCCACGTAGCCGTTGCGCATGCCCTCGTAGGCGCCGGTCGTTCCCAGGGTGCCCAGATAAATATGCGTCAACGACCAGGAAATGAACCAGACTCCGGAGATGACATGCACGATGTTGGCGATGATCATCACCGAGCGTGACTGATCGAAGTTGGGAAAATCCAGCACCAGGCCGCTGACGCTGGACACGCTGCCCAGACCGATCACGCCGCCCCAGAACCAGATCTTCTCCCCCGCGTTGAAACGGCCCGCCGGCACGACTTCGTCGCCGATCACGCCCGCGCCCTTTGCCAGCCAGGTGAGGTCGTAGGCGCGCGGAATATTGTCGTGGATGAACTTGATCACGAATACGACGACGCTGAACATGAAGATCGGGCCGACGAAGTTGTGCAGAATCTTCCCGAAATCCGCCAGCCAGCTGAATAGCGTGTGACCAATCACCGGCAGCAGCAGGTGCTTGCCGAACAGTGTGATCAGGCCGGTGATGGCGAGAATGCAAAAGCTGATCGCCATGCTCCAGTGGGCGATGCGCTCGAAGCCGGAAAAACGCTCGATCAGCTTGCCGGTTGGCGGACTGTGCAAGTCCATCGGCCCGCGCCACCTGTAGAACACCGCCATGGCGATCAGCACCAGCACCACCAGCCAGCCGCCATAAAAGCTGATCGGCCCATTGCGGAGTCTGCGCCAGGTTTCGCCTTCGGACTGGATCAGAACGCCGGTCTCGCGCCCCTTGACCGAGGTATAAGCCTCCTTGCCCGAGCGCACGTCGCGCCACACCGGCGCGTTATTGCCCGGCTGCACTTGCTGGCGCTGCGCCTGGGTATCCTGAGACTGCGCCTGTGCCCACGCGCTCCCGCCGCCCAGAGACAAAAGCAGCAGCAAACCGAGGAGGAAATTTCGCACGCCTGAAGTTTTGGCTCGCATGATTCCTCCCTAGTCGCCTATGCGCACGTATTCGTTCTGGTTCTGGCTGCGCGTCCTCAGCGCGGATTCCCAACTGCTCTTGTCGCCTTTGTTCCACTTGGACGTGGTGTAGGTGCCATCGGTGCCGGGCGCATTGTCCCAGGGCCGGGTATCCGGCTTGCCCTGATACTTGCCCTGCTGATACACGATCACCTGATCGGATTCGCCGCAGCCCGCCAGCGCGGCGGCAGCGGCAATTGCGGCCAGGACGAGCACTATCCTGCGCGCGTTGATCATGATTTCGCTCCTTTCGGCGCCGGCTGCTGGGGTTTGTCGGGCTTGCCGTAGGCCGTACTCCAGCCCCACACTTCGGCGCCCTTGCCGCGCTTGAGCGCGCGGTCGCGGAATATGTCGGCGACCACATCGCCGTCGCCTCCAAGCAGCGCCTTGGTCGAGCACATTTCGACGCAGGCGGGAAGCTTGCCCTGCGCAAGACGGTTGGAGCCGTATTTCTCGAACTCGGCCTCGGAATGGTCCGCTTCCGGCCCGCCGGCGCAGAAGGTGCACTTGTCCATTTTGCCGCGCATGCCGAAAGCGCCGGCCTGCGGAAACTGCGGCGCGCCGAACGGACAGGCATAAAAACAGTAGCCGCAGCCTATGCAGCCGTCCTTGTCGTGCAGCACCACGCCTTCCTCGGTGCGGTAGAACACGTCCACCGGACACACCGCCATGCACGGCGCATCCGAGCAGTGCATGCAGGCGACCGAGATCGACTTCTCGCCCGGCACGCCGTCGTTGAGGGTCACCAC
>CAKKSJ010000481.1 GCA_919902965.1 Burkholderiales bacterium | reverse complement strand
TGCTCATCATCGGCGCGCGCATGCGCACGCCCGCGACCTGGGTTTCGAAGGCGCGTTCAAACTCGCCGGCGTAATGCGACACGTCGGTCGAAGTTCCGCCCATATCGAAACCGATGATCTTGTCGAATCCCGCGAACTGCGAGGTGCGCACGGCGCCGACTATGCCTCCCGCCGGCCCGGACAGGATGGAGTCCTTGCCCTGGAACTGGCGTGCGTCGGTAAGACCGCCATTGGACTGCATGAACATCAGGCGCACGCCCTGCAACTCGGCAGCGACCTGTCCGACATAGCGCCGCAAAATCGGCGACAGATAAGCGTCGACCACCGTGGTGTCGCCGCGGCTGACGAGTTTCATCATCGGGCTGACTTCGTGCGATACCGACACCTGCCCATAGCCGATTTCGCGCGCCATCGCCGCCACCTGCTTTTCGTGCTCCTGATAGCGATAGCCATGCATGCACACGATTGCGATCGAAGCATAGCCCTCATCGTAGGCGGCCTGCAGCGCGCGCCGCGTGCCCGCTACATCGAGCGGCGTCAACAGCTCTCCGCGCGCGCCGACGCGCTCGTCGATCTCGACCACCTTGCCGTAAAGCAATTCAGGCAGGACAATGTGGCGCGAGAAGATTTTCGGCCGGTTCTGATAGGCAATCCGCAGCGCGTCGCGAAAGCCGCGCGTGATGAACAACACCGTGCGCTCGCCTTTTCGCTCCAGCAGCGCATTGGTGGCGACCGTGGTGCCCATTTTCACGGACTCGATCATTCCCGCCGGAATCGGGGCACTGGCAGCGACGCCGAGCAGATGGCGGATGCCGGCGAGCGCGGCATCGCGGTAGTGCCCGGGGTTCTCAGACAACAGTTTGTGGGTGACGACCGCACCGTCCGGGCGGCGCGCGACGACGTCGGTAAACGTGCCCCCGCGGTCGATCCAGAATTGCCAGCGGGGTGCTTGCGTTGGTTTCATCGTGGTTGCGTCCATCAAAAGTGCCGCGCGGCGTTCACAGCGATGTCGCCGCCCGCGCCGCCTGATCGTACAGGCCCGACAGGCTGCGAAGAAACTGCGCCAGTTCGCCCAGGCGCGCGTTTTCTTCGCCGTCTGCGCTCACCCCGGGCAGCAGGCAGGCTTCCCGCACCTCGCGGTAGCGCCGGCAGACCTGGCCGCCGCCGGCGGTGGCTGAAAACAGCACTTCCTTGCCGTTGCGCTGCGACTGGACCAGCTTCATCGCGGCGAGCTTCTTCAGTGCGTAGGTGACGACGTGGGTATCTTCGACGTTGAGGATGAAGCAGATGTCGGCCAGCTTCTTCGGCCGGTCGCGGTGGTAGACATGGTGCAGCACGAGCACGTCGATCGTGGTCATGTCCTTGATTCCGGCTGCAGCCATGCAACGGACCAGCCACCGGTTATACGCGTTGGCGGCAATGTTCAGACCGAATTCGAATTCGCTCAACTCCGCGCACTTCTCCGACACCAGATGTGCCGAGGTCACGATGCTGCGGCGCACGCCGGCCGCGCCTGAGCTTCCGTTTCTGGGCGACACTGCTTCGGGAAGGTGTTTGCTCATGGTCTCTCCGCTCTAAGAGTCTGTTTCAAAATGAGGGGATATCCCCTGCGGGGACTTCTTGCAGGGCGCCTCCCCTCATGCTCCCCTATATCGGCCCGCTGCAAATTTCATTTTCTGCAACGGGTTCTAAGGGGGGTGGCTAGCAGCGCGCCACGATCCGCAGCCACTATAATATGTCAATGCAATTATATCTACGAAGTGTAGACAAACTATCGCTAAAGTGTTTTACTGGGCGCCTCACTCCGACGCCGTAAGTCCGCCGCCGATGCAAAACGAGCCCAGCGCAACAGGTCTTCAAGGCGTTCCCACGGAAGCGGCCGCGCCGACCCGCGCGCTCATGGGCGCCGCCGAGGTGCGCCGAGCAATCCGCGCCGGACGCCACACCGGCCAGACCTCGGGGCTCGCCCCGGGCTATGTGCAGGCCAATCTGGCCATACTGCCGCGCGAGCTCGCCGCTGAATTCCTCCGTTTTTGCCAGCTCAATCCTAAGCCCTGCCCGCTGCTCGCGACCTCCGAGCCCGGCGACCCGCGCCTGCCTACTCTGGGCGCCGACCTTGACATCCGTACCGACCTGCCGCGCTACCGCATCTGGCAAAACGGAGCGATGGTCGAGGAAGTTGCCGACATCAACAGTTACTGGCGCGACGATTTGGTGGCGTTCTTGCTGGGGTGCTCGTTTTCCTTCGAGGAGGCGCTGCTCGAGGACGGAATTCCCCTACGCCACCTGGCCTGCGGCAGCAATGTGCCGATGTGGCGCACCAATATAGACACCATGCCCGCCGGACGCTTCCGTGGGCCGCTGGTGGTATCGATGCGGCCGCTGAAACCGGCGGATGCGATTCGCGCGGTGCAGATCACTTCGCGCTTTCCCGCCGTGCACGGCGCGCCGGTCCATATCGGGAAACCCGAGTTGATCGGCATTCGGGACCTCATGCAGCCCGATTACGGCGATCCCGTAGCGATCGAAGCAGATGAATTGCCTGTCTTCTGGGCCTGCGGCGTCACGCCGCAATCGGTCATTGCGGAGGTAAAGCCGGCTTTTTGCATTACCCACGCACCCGGCTACATGCTGATCACCGACCTGAAGAACAGCCGCATGGCGATTCTGTGAAATCAGCGATTGACTAGCCAAAAGGAGAATGTATGAAAATGACGATGAAAGAGTTATGCCTGTTCGGCGCCGCGCTGGCGGTTTTTGCCGGAACCGCACTGGCTCAAGACCTGCCTAAGACCTCGCTCAAAGTGGTCGGCGCCTGGGGAAATTTGAGCCAGTACAAGAATTTCGAACAGCCTTTCTGGACCAAGACCGTCCATGAAAAATCCGGCGGCGCGATCACCGCCGAGATCACGCCGTTCAATGAAATGGGCCTCAAGGGCGCAGAAATCTTCCGACTAATGCGACTTGGCGTGATCGACTTCGGCTCCACCGTGCTCGGCTACGTGTCCACCGACGACGCGCGCAACGAAGCGATCGACCTTGCGGGCCTCGCGCCCGACATCGGCACGGCGCGCAGGATTTCGGACGCCTACAAGCCCGTGTACGACAAGTTCTACCGCGAGCGCTTCGGCATCCAGGTTCTCGGTATCTGGCCCTATCCGGCGCAGGTGATTTTCTGCAACGGTGAAATCAGGGGGCTGTCGGATCTTAAAGGCAAGAAAGTGCGTACCGGCAATCGCACCCTGGCCGAGTTCGTGGAGGCCTTGGGCGGGACCGGGGTGACACTTTCGTTCAGCGAAGTGGTGCCTGCACTGCAGAACAAAGTGGTCGATTGCGCCATCACCGGTTCGCTTTCGGGCAACGCGGCGCGCTGGTACGAAGTTGCCACCCATATCTATGCTTTGCCGGTGGGTTGGAGCCAGGTGATGCACGCGGTCAACCTCAAGACCTGGGACAAGCTGAACCCGAAAGTGCGCGATTTTCTCAAAGCCGAAATCGCGAAACTGGAGGACGATATTTGGAAGGCCGCGGACGCCGAGACCCAGGACGGTTTCGATTGCAATGTGGGCAAGGCCAGCTGCAAAAGCGGCACCAAGGCCAAAATGACCATGGTGCCGGTGAACGATGCCGACCGGGCGCTGCTGAAAAAAGTGCTCAACGAAACCGTGGTGCCGAAATGGGCGGCGCGCTGCTCCGGCGATTGCGTGCCGGCGTGGAACGCCAGCGTGGGCAAAATTCTCGGCATTACCGCCAAAGCGAAGTAAGCCGCCGGCACGGGAAACAGACAGCGCTGTGACGGCTCTCGACCGCCTGCTCGTCCTTGCGCACGGTATCTCGCGCGCCGCTATCTGGAGCGGCGGCGCGCTGGTGTTATGCGCCGCCATTCTGGTTGCCACGGATGTGCTCCTGCGCAATGTGTTCATGGTCACCTTCGGCGGTTCGGACGAACTGGCGGGTTACGCTTTCGCCATCGGCACCGCCTGGGCGCTGTCATTCACCTTGCTCAATCGCGCCAATGTGCGCGTCGATGCGCTCTATGCGCTGCTGCCGCCGCGCTTTTGCGCATTGCTGGACATCATCGCACTGATCGCGTTGGGCATCTTCGCCTGCCTGCTCACCTGGCACGCTGCGGTGATGCTGGAAACCTCGGTTTCGTTCTCCGCCCGGGCCACGACACCGCTGCAGACGCCGTTGTGGATTCCGCAAAGCCTGTGGATTGCCGGGCTGGTCATGTTTGTCCTTACGCTTGCCCTGCTGTTGCTGCGGGCCGCCCTGGCGCTGCTGAGCGGCGATCTGGCCACCGTCCGCCGCCTCGCCGGCGCGTGCAGCATAGAAGAAAGTGCCGCCGCAGAGATCGCCCATACGGCGACGCTGAAGCCGCTCGAATAAGAGCGAAACAAGGATTTCATGCTGACCGTAACCCTTGCGCTGCTGCTTGCACTCATCGCGCTCGCCCTGCCGGTAGCGGCGGTCTTGGGCGTGCTCGGTCTGCTGCTCGACCAGATCTTCTCGAACATGCCGCTGTCGCGGGCAATGGGTGAGGTGGCCTGGTCGACATCCAAGGATTTCCTGCTGGTCGCGATTCCGATGTTCATCCTGCTTGGCGAAATTCTGCTGCGCGCCGGTATTGCCGAGCGCATGTACGCAGCCATGGTGAAATGGCTGTCCTGGATCCCCGGCGGCCTGATGCATTCCAATATAGGCGCGTGTGCGGTTTTCGCCGCCACCTCCGGCTCGTCCGTGGCCACTGCCGCCACCGTCGGGACGGTTGCGCTGCCGCTGATCAGGAAACACGGCTATAACGAGCGCCTGTTTCTCGGTACGCTGGCCGCGGGCGGCACGCTGGGCATCCTGATCCCGCCCTCGATCAATATGATCATTTACGCCGTGCTGACCGATACCTCCATCCCCAAGCTGTATCTGGCCGGCATCATCCCGGGTGTGGGCCTCGCCGGGCTGTTCATGCTGCTGGTCGCCGTCGTTTGCCTGGTCAAGCCGGCGTGGGGCGGAAAACGGCTCAGCAGCAACTGGGCCGAGCGCATCGCCAGCCTGCCCAATCTGCTGCCGCCGCTCGGAATTTTCCTGGTGGTTGTCGGCTCCATCTATGCCGGCTTCGCCACCCCGACCGAGGCCGCCTCCCTCGGCGTCGTCGCGGCCCTGGGCCTCGCCTGGGCTTACGGGCGGCTGAGTCTTTCCATGCTGCGCGAAGTGCTGGAGAACACCATGCGCACCACGTCGATGGTGATGCTCATCATCGTCGCCGCCTACTTTCTCAATTTCATCCTTTCCGCTATCGGTCTCAGCGCCTTGCTCACCGATTTCATCTCGGGCTTGGGCCTTTCGAAAATGCAGATGCTGATCGCGGTCGTGGTGTTCTACCTGGTTCTCGGCTGCTTCATGGAAACTCTGTCGATGATGATCACCACCATCCCGATTGTTGCCCCGGTGATGTTCCAGCTCGGCTTCGATCCGGTCTGGTACGGGATCGTAATGGTGATCCTGATCGAGATGGCGCTGATCACGCCGCCAGTCGGACTCAACCTGTTCGTGGTGCAGTCGCTGCGCAAGCATGGCGCGCTGAACGATGTGATCGCCGGCGCGCTGCCCTTCGTGCTGGCCATGCTGGGCGCGATCGCGCTGCTCGCATTTTTTCCCGGGATAGCCCTTTGGCTGCCCGCGCAATTCGAATAAACCGGAGAATATTGCGTGCTGACTTTCACCCGAGAGAGCCAAGGCCGCTGCGACCGGATCGCCGTCGGCATCGACACGCTGGTTGTCGCCGGCTGGACGGGCCGCGATGCCGCAGCGATCGAGCACCATATCGAAGAGCTGTTCGCCATCGGCGTGCCGCGCCCCTCGAGTGTGCCGCTGTTCTACCGCATCGCCGCGACCCAGATCATGCAGGGCGCGCAGTTGCAAGTGCTCGGTCCCGACACCTCGGGCGAAGTCGAACCGGTGCTGGTGTCGCTCGCAGACGGCCTGTGGGTGGGGCTGGGATCGGACCATACGGACCGCAAGGCGGAGACCATGGGCGTCGCCTTGTCCAAGCAGCTTTGCGGAAAAGTGCTGTGCGACCGGCTCTGGCGCTACGCGGACGTAGCGCCCCACTGGGACCAGCTGATGCTGCGCTCCTGGGGTTGTTTCGATGGCCAGCGCCTCCTATATCAGGAAGGTGCCGTGGCGGCTATCAGGCCTCCGGCCGATCTACTGCGCCGTTACCTCGGTGGCGACGGCGCATTGCCTGCCGCGACGGTGATGTTCTGCGGCACCTTGGGCGCAAAAGGCGGAGTGCGTCCGGCCAGCCGCTTCGAGATGGAACTGGAAGATCCGGTGCTGGGCCGCAAGCTCTCATGCGGCTACGATATCGAAGCACTGCCGCTGATAGCATAGCGGCGAAGCCCTGCTACTGAGAGTTCCAGCCGCCGACGCGCTCTTCGATTTCGATGACCTTGCTGTAGAGCAGTTCAGGCAGGACGATAGGGTGCGCAACCGCGCCACCGTGTTGACTCGCGTTTCGCCCCTATCTCCCTGGAAATACGGACTCCCGTCTCTTATGGTTTTACTCGACTGTTGTCGGCTTTGATCCAAGTCAAGACATGCCGGGACTCCGCGGAACATACTTTCCTAGCCTGTCGGGCAGAACTTGCGTTCGCAGATAAATGATCGGAAACATGCCTGTTAAAAGCGAGAAGAAGAACTGCTCGGGAGGAGGCTATGCGCAACTATCCTTTCGAATTCACATCCCGTTGCCCTGGAGTAGTGAGGCGGCATGAACAAAGAGTATGACCTTGCAGTAATAGGAGGCGGTGTCGTCGGGTGCGCCATCGCGCGGGAACTCAGCCGCTATCAACTGAGCGTGGTCGTCCTGGAAAAAGAGGCGGACGTAGCGCGCGGCACCAGCGGCAAGAACAGCGGCGTGGTGCACACCGGATTCAACGTCCCGAAAGGATCGCTGAAAGCGCGGCTGAACGTCCTGGGCGCCGCAATGTTTGAAGAACTGTGCACGACGCTCAACGTCCCGTTCAAGCGCGTCGGGAAACTGGTCGTCGCCCTCAGCGCCGCGGAAGCACCCGATCTGGAGAGACTGAAAGCGCTGGGTGACGCCAATGGCGTTCCCTCCCTGGAGATTATCGACTCCAAGGAGATCAAGCGCATGGAGCCCAATATCGGCGGTTACGCCGCAATGCACGTACCCACCGCGGCGATCATCTGTCCGTTTCGCTTGACCATCGCCCTGGCCGAGTCTGCCGCGGCCAACGGCGTGGACATCCTGATGCAAACCGCGGTGAAAGGCATTTCCGGAAAGCTCGGCGCTTTCAAGATCAGAACAAGCCGGGGAATGGTGCGCAGCAAGCTGGTGGTGAACTCCGCCGGCCTTTACGCCGACTACGTGGCCCGGCTGGCAGGCGTGAGCCGCTACAAGATCTATCCCTGCCGTGGCGAGTATGTGATTATCGACAAGGCCCGCAGCGACCTGATTCAACGCATGATCTACCCGGTGCCGCCCAAGGGCGGATCAGGCCTGGGAGTGCATCTGACCCCTACCATAGACGGCAACATCCTGATCGGACCGAGTGCGGCCTACGTCCGCAGCAAGACCAACGACGGCACTACCGGCGCCATGGCCCGGCAACTCGTCAAGGAAGCGCAGGAGCTGCTCCCCGGCTTGAGTTCCCGCGACGTGATCACCTCCTACGCCGGCCTGCGCCCCAAGACCGTCAGCTCGGCAGTCGGCGGTTTCAACGACTTCACCATCGAGGAACTGCCCGAACTGCCCGGCATGATGCATTTGGTCGGCATCGAGTCCCCGGGACTCACCGCCGCCCCCGCCATTGCGCTGGACGTCGCCAGGTGGGCAGGCACCCACCTGCCGCTGCGACCCAAACACCAGTTTCATCCCGAACGCAAAGCGCCCTTGATCTTTAACGATCTGCCGCCGGAGGAGCAGGCCGATCTGGTGGATGCAGAGCCTGACTACGGCCAGATCATCTGCCGCTGCGAGAACATTACGCGCAAAGAAATTCTCGATGCGATCCACAACCCGCTGGGCGCGCAGACCCTGGGCGCGATCAAGTACCGCTCCCGGGCAACCATGGGACGCTGTCAGGGCGGCTTCTGCGGTCCCAACATCGAGAAAATAATGGAAGAAGAGCTGGGCGTGCAGCCAACGGAAATGTCGCTCAAGGGCGAAGGCTCCTGGCTGTTTACCGGAAGCACCAAAGACCTGCGGAACTGAGACCATCATGCGCACCGAAGAAGTAGACGTAGCGGTAATTGGCGGCGGCCCTGCCGGATTGGCTGCGGGCATGGCCGCCAGACGGGCAGGCGCGGACCGCGTTGTGCTCATCGAGCGCGGCGAACAACTCGGCGGCATCCTGAACCAGTGCATACACGACGGTTTCGGCACGAAGAACATGGGCAAAGCCCTGACCGGACCGGAATACGCCCAAATCTATATCGATCAGGCCAGCGAGGCCGGGGTCTCCTGCTACCTCAACACCATGGTGCTCAACCTCGCTCCCGAGCGCGAACTCACGGTCTGCTCCAAACAAGGGGTGCGGCGCATCCGGGCCAAGTCCGTGGTTCTGTGCATGGGCTGCCGGGAGCGGACGCGGGGCGCGATAGGCATACCCGGATACCGGCCTGCAGGGGTGTTCACTGCGGGTGTGGTGCAGTACTACATGAACATCCGCAACCTGTGCGTGGGCCGCAAAATCGTAGTCCTGGGTTCGGGCGATGTGGGCCTGATCATGGCGCGCCGCCTCACGCTGGAAGGCGCCCAGGTGCCCTGCGTGGCTGAGATCCTGCCTTACCCCAGCGGCCTGATGCGCAATGTGGTGCAGTGCCTGGAAGATTACGGTATTCCGCTGTACCTCTCCACCACGGCGGTAGAAATTCATGGCCGTGACCGGATCACGGGAGTCACGCTGGCCAAAATCGGGCCGCGTGGCGGCATCGTGCCGGGATCGCAGCGGCTGGTGGAGTGCGACACCCTCATGCTATCCGTGGGATTGATCGCCGAGAACGAACTCGCCAAGAAGGCCGGCGTCGCCTTGAGCCCGATAACCGGCGGGCCCATAGTGGATGACCGCTTCCAGACTTCCGTACCCGGCATTTTCTCCGCCGGGAATGCCCTGCAAGTGCACGATCTGGTGGACTACGTTTCCCTGGAAGCCGAGAAGGCCGGACAGAGTGCGGCCATGCACGCGCAGATCGGAAAACTCCCGCAGGCGGGCATCAGAGTCAAACCCGGCCAGGGTATACGCTACGTGGTGCCGCAGTTCATCAGCGGCACCGAAGCCGTCGATTTTTCGATGCGCGTGGCGGCACCCGACCTGAATCGCCAGCTGGTATTTCGCAGCGGCAGCCAAACCCTCAGAAAGATGAAGGAAACCGTGCTTGCACCTTCGTCGATGATCCGGCTGCGGGTGAGGGCTGAACGCCTGCAGAAAATCAACGGCGAACTGACGGTGGAGATAGAAGCATGAAAGGCCAATTCACCTGCGTGGTCTGTCCGACCAGTTGTGTAGTGCACGCCGAATGGAATGAAACCGAATTGCAGAGCACCGACCATGCGCAGTGCAAACTCGCCTGCGACTACGTTCGAGGGGAAATCTTTGATCCCAGGAGAACCGTGACCACCACGGTTCGGGTTGACCACGGCGAGCTTCCCCTGGTGAGCGTGAAAACGGACCCCCCGGTTCCCAAAAAGACGGTGTTTGAGATCATGCAACAACTGGCTCACGTAGTGGTAAGAGCGCCGGTCAACATTGGTGATATCCTAGTCGCCGATATTCTGGGCACCGGCTCCAACATCGTGGCTACCAAGAAGATCGCGTTGAAGGCCTGACATCGCGCACGGTCAACATCGCTTTCCAGGTTTGCCTGGAGCGACAGCCAGCCCGATGCGAACCCTGGGAAAAAGATGGAACGAGTAGATTGCGTCGTCATCGGCGCCGGAGTGGTCGGTCTCGCATGTGCGCGAGCTCTGGCGCTCGCCGGCCGCGAGGTCGTTATCCTCGAGACCAAGGACGCGCGAGGCACCGAAACCAGTTCGCGCAACAGCGAAGTCATCCACGCCGGCATTTACTACCCACCCGGCTCGGCCAAAGCCACACTGTGCGTGCAAGGCAGGGAATTGCTGTACCGCTACTGCGAGGAGCGCGGCGTCGCCCATAGCCGCTGCGGCAAGCTGATAGTCGCCACCACGGCGGAGCAGATCGCCTCATTGCACAAAATCCTGGCACAAGCGGCGGCCAACGGCGTGCACGATTTGCGCCTGTTGACGGCCGAAGAAGCAAAGGCGATGGAACCGGCGCTGTACTGCGTTGCGGTGCTCTACTCGCCTTCCACCGGCATCATCGACAGCCACGGCCTGATGCTCGCCTATCAGGGCGAGGCCGAGGACCACGGTGCCGTGCTGGCTTTGCAAAGTCCGGTGACGGGAGGCGCGATTGCGGCCGGAGGCATCACCCTGGATGTAGGCGGAGCCGAGCCGATGCAGATCGTCGCGCGCACGGTGGTCAACAGCGCCGGCCTGCTGGCGCAACGCACCGCCGCCTCGCTGCGCGGATTCCCGCAGGATTTGGTTCCGCCCTGTTATTACGCCAAAGGCAGCTATTACAGCCTGAGCACGCGCTCGCCTTTTAGCCATCTGATCTACCCGGTGCCGGAGGCCGCCGGCCTGGGCGTGCACCTCACCCTGGATCTGGCCGGACAGGCGCGTTTCGGACCCGACGTGGAATGGATCGCCGAAATAGACTACGATGTCGACTTGAGCCGCGCGGATGGCTTTTATCGGGCGATACGCGATTACTGGCCCGGTCTGAAAGACGGTCAACTGGCACCCGGCTATGCCGGCGTAAGACCAAAGCTGGCCGGTCCGGACCAGCCGGCCGGTGATTTCCTGATCCAGGGACCGCGACAGCATGGCGTGGCGGGCCTGGTCAATCTGTTCGGCATCGAATCGCCGGGTCTGACTGCTTCACTGGCGCTGGCAAAGCGGGTTGCACAAATCACGCAGGGCGCATGAAATCGTTTTGGATTGCAACATCAACAAAGGAGAGCAAGCATGAAATTGAAACTGACACTGTTCGCCGCGCTCGTCGCGGGT
>CAKKSJ010000480.1 GCA_919902965.1 Burkholderiales bacterium | reverse complement strand
ATCCGTTTGACGCAGATCAATCGCACACGCCTTGCCTTGGGTATGTTTCCACTTAGATGCCGGTGCAGGCAGGCAATGCCCCGCGCCGACGCGACAACAGGCAGGTCTCGGAATGCAGGATGCGATAGATCGAGCGCGCGAAACCGGACTGGCGCCGCGCGCGCCGAAAGAAGCGATGCGCCTGCTGCAGGGCAACCAGGCCATCGCCGAGGCTGCCTTCTACGCCGGCGCACGCTTCTTCGCCGGCTATCCGATCACGCCGTCCTCCGAAATCGCCGACGAATGCGCACGGCGCCTGCCCGCGCTGGGCGGCATGTACATCCAGATGGAAGACGAAATCGGCTCCATCGCCGCCGTCATCGGCGCCGCGCTTGCCGGCGCCAAGGCGTTCACGGCGACCAGCGGTCCGGGCTTCTCGCTGATGCAGGAAAACCTCGGGCTCGCCGTCATGGGCGAGGTCCCCTGCGTGATTGTGGACGTGCAGCGCGCCGGGCCCAGCACCGGGCTTGCGACCAAGCCTGCGCAATCGGACATCATGCAGGTGCGCTGGGGGCGCCACGGCGACCAGTCGGTGATCGCGCTGTGCCCGGCGAGCGTGCGCGAATGCTTCACGCTGACGGTGCAGGCGTTCAACTTCGCCGAGCGCTACCGCGTCCCGGTGATCCTGATGCCGGATGAAATCGTCGGTCACATGCGCGAAAACGTGGCGCTGCCCGGAGCAGGCGAGCTCGAAATCGTCGACCGCAAGGCGCCCAGCGGCAGCCCCGCGGCCTACCTGCCGTTCAAGCCGGAGGATGACGGTATCGCGCCGCTCGCGGCATACGGCAGCGATTACGTGTTTCACATCACCAGCTCGATGCACGGCGCGAACGGCTACAGCAACAACGATCCGGCGAATGCCACATGGCGCCTGAAGCAGCTGCACCAGAAGATCGAGGACCATCGCGACGACATCGTGCTCACGCAGAGCTATTACACCGGGGATATGGACGTGCTGATCGTTGCCCTCGGTGCGACCACCCGCTCCGGCCGCGCGGCGGCGCTGGAAGCGCGTACACGCGGCATCAGGGCGGGCGTGCTGCAGCTGCAGACCGTGTGGCCCTTCCCCGACCGCGAAATTGCGGCGCTGGCGAAGAACGTGCGCATGGTGGTGGTGCCGGAAATGAACTACAGCGGCCAGGTGGCGGGCGAAGTGCAAAAGGCGCTCGGGCGCGGCGCCGATATCCGCAGGGTCAACAAATACAACGGCACCATTATCACGCCCCAGGACATTCTGGACGTCATCGTCCAGGCAGCCGGTGCGAACAGCGAAAGGCGCTAGCCATGTCCCACGCAACCGGACTCAAATACCTGAAACCGGATGTCCTGCCGCACATGTGGTGCTCGGGTTGCGGCATCGGCGGCATGCTGGGCGCCCTGCTGCGCGCTTTCGAGGAGTTGGGCTACGCCAATACCGATACCGTAGTGGTTACCGGCATCGGTTGCACCGGAAAAGCAGACGACTATCTGCTCACCAATGCCCTGCATACCACCCATGGGCGCGCGCTCGCCTACGCGACCGGCATCAAGGCCTACAAACCGTCGCTCAAGGTCGTCGCGATCATGGGCGATGGCGACAGCGTCACCATCGGCGGCAACCATTTCATCCACGCGGCCAGGCGCAACATCGACCTTACCGCCATCGTGCTCAACAATCTCAACTACGGCATGACCGGCGGCCAGGTTTCGGGCACGACGCCGGAATGGGCACTTACCAGCACCACGATGTTCGGCAATCCGGAGCGCGAATTCGACATCTGCGCCCTGGCTGAAACTGCCGGCGCCAACTACGTCGCCCGCTGCACGCCGGATGCCGGCTGGGACATGAAGGAGATCATGAAACAGGCCTTGTGCAAAAAAGGCTTCTCGCTGGTCGAGGTCATCAGCCCCTGCCCCACCCACTTTGGCCGCAACAACCAAATGAAGGAAACACCCGAAATGCTGCACTGGCTGCGCGAACGCGCCCTGCCGGTCGAAGGCTATCGCAAACTGCCGCAGGCCGCGCGCAAAAACCATTTTCCCGTCGGCACCCTGGTCGACAGGAACGAAGCGGATTTCAACACCCGCTACGACACGATACGCGCGCGTGCCCGGCAGGCATGAATGAAGAAACAATGAAGCCTTCGAGCAAGCATAGCGAAATCATTCTTGCGGGCACGGGAGGACAGGGCTTGATCCTCTCCGGCATGATGCTCGCGGAGGCCGCGATCCTCGAGCGCAGGAACGTGGTGCAGACCCAGTCCTACGGCATTGCCAGCCGGGGGGGCGTGTCGCTCGCTGAAGTGATAGTCGACGATGAGGAAATCATCTTCCAGCAAGTGCGCGTACCGGACTGCGTGCTGGCACTGACTGAGGAAACTGCAAAGAAATACGAAATCTGGGCTGCCAGGGGCGTGCCGGTGCTCTACGACAGCACACTCGCCGCGCGCCGCAGCGGCGCGAATTTCATCGGCCGCGATTTCACCCGGATAGCAAGCGACCTGGGTAACGCGGGCAGCGTCAACCTGCTCGCCCTCGCGGCAGTCGTAGCGCTCACCCGCGTGGTCAAAATAGCGAGCCTGGAGCGCCTGGTGCGCGAGCGCTTTCGCGGTTCGGCCCTGGACCTGAATCTGCAGCTGCTTGCACTGGGGAGTGAACTTGCAGGCGCCTGAAGTCCGGCGTCGCGCAATGCAATAAGGAGTCTGGTGGTGGACAGCGTACAGAAATCACAGGCAAAGATCGCACCCTGCCAGGCCGCCTGCCCTGCAGGCATAGACGTGCCGCGCTATCTGCGGCAGATCGCAGCCGGCGATTTCAGCGCTGCGCTCGCGACGATACGCGAGCGCATTCCCTTCCCCCTGGTGTGCGGCTACGCCTGCGTGCATCCCTGCGAAGCGAAATGCGGCCGCGCCCAATATGAGGGTCCGGTGGCGATCCGCATGCTGAAACGCGTCGCCGCGGAACTCGGCTCCAGGGTGCCGCTGCCTGCCGCGCTCGACAGCACCGGCAAGAAGGTGGCGATCATCGGCTCGGGTCCTTGCGGCCTCACGGCTGCCTACTACCTTGCCCTGCTCGGACATGAAGCCACGGTGATCGAGGCGCTGGATCGCAGTGGCGGCATGCTGCGCTATGGCATCCCGGGGTACCGCCTGCCCGACGAGATCGTCGAGGCCGACATCCGCCTGATCGAAGCCTGCGGCGTGAACATCGTCACCGGCAGGCGCGTCGCCTCCGCCGAATCGCTGCTCGGCGACGGATACGACGCCGTATTCATCGCCAGCGGCGCCTGGCGCGCCGCGAGCATGGGCATTCCAGGCGAAGAACGCCCCGAAGTCCTCAAGGGCATTGCGTTTCTTGCCGCCGTGAACGCCGGCCGGCCGCCGAAGATCGGTGCGAAAGTCATTGTCGTCGGCGGCGGCGATACCGCCATCGATGCCGCGCGCGTCAGCCGCAGGCTCGGCGCCGAGGTCACGCAGATTTACCGGCGCTCGCGCGCCGAAATGCCGGCCAGCGCAGAGGAAGTCGACGCCGCGATCGAAGAGGGCGTGAATATGCAGTTTCTCACTGCGCCGCTGCGCATAGAGAACGGCGTCGTGAGCTGCACCCGCATGGCACTGGGCGCCGCCGACGCGAGCGGCAGGCCACGCGCGGAAGCGGTGCCGGGCAGCGCGTTCAGTATCGCTGCGAATACCGTAATCATGGCCATAGGCCAGGAAGTCGAGGTTCCGTCGCAAGCCGTGATGCGCGAACAAAACGGTCTGGTCCACACCGATCCCGGCAATCCGGCGACTTCGGTGCCTGGCATCTACGCCGGGGGCGACGCCGTTACCGGCCCCGCCTCTATTATCGACGCCATCGCTCAGGGACGTGTGGCCGGCGCTGCCATCGACCGCTACCTGGGCGGCAGCGGCGATCTGGAACGCTTTGCCCGCAGCAAATCGTCGGTCGAACCGCCTGCTAGCGCTCTCCGCGGGAGCGCGCGCGCAGCATGGCACAGCCTCTCCGTGCAGGCGCGACTCGACAGCTTTGCGCTGGTGGAACTAGCCTACGGCAGGGACGCCGCCATGCGCGAGGCAAGTCGCTGCCTTTCCTGCGACTTGCTTGCCTGGGAGGTGCAGGTCGACGCGGCGCTTTGCAAGGACTGCGGTTACTGCAAGGACGCCTGCGCTCTGGGCGTTTTTACGCGCTCGGACGCATTCAACGCCGGGGGCTATCGTAGCTACGTGGCCGAAAAAATGGATAACTGCATAGGCTGTCTGCGCTGCATTTACATCTGCCCGGATTTCGCCATCCGTGTCAGCGAACTGCGCGCTGCCCGCCAGACTAGCGGGGAAGGCATTAG
>CAKKSJ010000479.1 GCA_919902965.1 Burkholderiales bacterium | reverse complement strand
GCGCGGCCCGGCGGCAGTCGAGCGCACCTATCTCGAAGTGCTCGCGGGCCGCGCCAGGCCGGATGAGGGCCATGTGCTCACGCTGTTCGAGTAAGGGGCATCTGCGCCCAGCGCGCTTTTTTGGATTGAATCAGGCAGGGGAACGCAAATGGATTTGCAGCTGAAAGACAAAGTCGCCATTGTCACCGGCGGCTCGCAAGGCATAGGCAGGGCGACGGCGCTGCGTCTGGCAGCGGAGGGCGCAAGCGTGGTGATCGCGGCGCGCGGCCGGGAACTGCTGGATGCGGTCGCAGCGGAAATCCGCGCCGCCGGGGGCAAGGCTGCCGCGGTGCAGGCGGACGTCAGCCGTGCGGAGGACTGCGCGAAACTGGTGGCGGAGGCGCTAAAGGCCTACGGCCGGCTGGACATTCTGGTCAACAATGCCGGCACCTCGGCCACCGGCGAATTCGAGTCGGCCAGCGACGCCATCTGGCAGGCGGACTTCGAGCTGAAGTTGTTTGCGGCGATCCGGCTTGCGCGCCTGGCGATCCCGCTGATGAAACAGCAGGGCGGGGGACGCATTATCAACATCACCAATATCGGCGCCAAGCAGCCGCGCGCCAATTCGATGCCGACCACGGTCACGCGCGCTGCGGGGCTCGCGTTCACCAAGGCGCTGTCGAAAGAGTTGGCGCCGCATCAGATCCTGGTCAACACCGTCTGTATCGGCTCGGTGCGCGCCGCACAACATGATACGAAAGCGGCCAAAGCGGGCATCGCGCCGGAGCAGCTCTATGCCAATATGGCGAAGGACATCCCGCTGGGACGCGTCGGTCGCGCGGAGGAGGTCGCCAACGCGATCGCCTTTCTCGCCTCCGGCGCGGCCAGCTATATCACCGGCAGCAGCATTAACCTGGATGGCGGCACTTCGGCCGTGCTATAGGCGGTTTTGCGCGCATCCTGAAAAATTGGGAGAGACACGATGAGCAAAGCATTTGATCTCGCCGGCCGGGTCGCGATCGTCACCGGTGGCAACGGCGGCATCGGCCTGGGCATGGCCACCGGCCTGGCGCAAGCGGGCGCGGCGCTGCTGATCGCCGGGCGCAATGCCGCCAAGAACGCGGCTGCGGTGCAGGCCTTGGCAGCGCTGGGCGCGCAGGCCGCGGCATTCGAGGCCGACGTGAGCGTACAGGCCGAGTGCCGCGCCCTGATCGAAGCAGCACTTGCAAAGTTCGGCCGGCTGGACATTCTGGTCAACAACGCCGGCACCAATATCCGCAAGCAGCCGCAGGACTACACGCTGGACGAGTGGAAATCGGTGCTCGATACCAACCTGACCAGCGCCTTTCTGTGCAGCCAGGCCGCTTACCCGGCGCTGCAGAAGGCGGGCGGCGGCAAAATCATCAATATCGGCTCGATGCTGTCGATTTTCGGCGCCGCGTTCGCCGGCCCTTACGGCGCGAGCAAGGGCGGCATGGTGCAGTTGACCAAGTCGCTCGCCTGCGCCTGGGCCAAGGACAATATCCAGGTGAACGCGGTGCTGCCGGGCTGGATCGACACCGAACTCACGCGGGGCGCGCGCAGGGACCTTCCCGGCCTGCACGAGCGCGTGCTCGCGCGCACGCCCGCAGGCCGTTGGGGCGACCCGGCGGATTTCGCCGGCATCGCCGTGTTTCTCGCCGGCAGCGCAGCGGATTTCGTCACCGGCGCTGCCATTCCAGTCGACGGCGGGTATTCGACGCAGGGGTAGCAGCCGGGCGCCGCGGCAAAGACTGCTTGCAATTTGCCGGCTGCGGACATAAAATTTGAACCATGGTTCAAATTTTGAATGCCGGTTCCAATAAATCCGTTTCGGAGCGCATGCGGCGCAAGAGCGAGGCGCGCCGCCTGGACATTTTGCGCGCCGCGGCGCGCGTGTTCCGCCGCAGCGGCGTGGCCGCCGCCGGCATGCGCGAAATCGCCGCAGAAGCCGACCTGTCGCCCGGCAATCTGTATTACTACTTCGCCGGCAAGGACGAGTTGTTGTTCTTCTGCCAGGACCGCACCGTCGATCGCATGCTGGAAGCGGCGGCGGCGGCGCGCGCATCGAAGGTCCCGGTCGCCGAGCAATTGCGCGCCGTCATTCGCGCCCATCTGCACTACACGCTGGAAGAGCTCGAGGGTGCGACCGCACACCTGGAGGTCGACATGCTGGCCGATGAACTGCGCCGCGGCATCATAGCGAAACGCGACAAATACGAGCAGGCCGTGCGCGCGCTGATCGCGAAAGGCGTCAAACGCGGGGAGTTCCTGCCCTGCGATGCGGCACTGGTGGCGCGCGCCATACTCGGAGCGCTCAACTGGACTTCGCGCTGGTACCGGCCCGAGGGCGCGCAGAGCGTGGCCGCGATCGCCGAGGGGCTGGCCGATTACCTGGTGCGCGGCGTCGCCGCAGCAGCGCAAAAGAAAACATAGAGGCCGTTTCGGCATTATCGAAACGGCCACTGAATTAGGGGAGCACGAGGGGATGCGCCCCGAAGGTCTCGATCCCCCTTGAGGGGAAAGTCCCCTTGGG
>CAKKSJ010000478.1 GCA_919902965.1 Burkholderiales bacterium | reverse complement strand
GCGGGTGTGGCCGAGGGTCGCAAGGTATATATGCATGAAAATAAACCCGGAGAAAAAAATGAAAATCAGCACATGGGCCGTATCCACCACCCGCACTCCCCCGAGCAGGTCGATCATGCCGGAGAAGCGCTTTACGTCCCACAGCAGCACTCCCGTCCAGAACTGCAGAGGCACCAGCAGCAGCATGATTACTTGATAACTCATGCTCTGCATTGAGTTGAACTTTTCGTAGACGCTGACGTGGTGCGGATTGGGTTCGCCTTTGAAAATACCGTAGCCGTAGAACATGGCCTGGCGGAAACTAGCGCGGTAATGCTTCATCGGGCTCAATTCGGGGTGATACACTCGGATCTTGTCCGTAAACAGGTAAAAGATCAGCCAGATGAAGAAATTGCCTATGAGCACAAAACCGATCCAGTCATGCACGACCACCGCCGTCCGGAACGACATCAAATCGATCAATCCGATGTAACGGATTTGAAAACCGGTGACGATCATCGCCACAAATCCGAGCGCGTTTATCCAGTGCCAGATCCTGACGGGGAGCGGGTGTACGTAGATTCTTCGCATTGCCTTGTTCCTTTTGCCTTGTCGTATCGGCCGGACCACGGAGGAACCGGGTCAACTGGATCCCGACATTTCAGGAGTCTTCCTTCCCGCTGATTCTCTTCGCGTATTTCTTGAAGAGCCAGCGGACCGTCATATGGCCTAGCGGCGCGCCGATACCGCCCAGCACCGCAAGTGCGAGTAGCCAATCGAGCAGCTTGATCCGGGTGCCGCCGATGGTGTAGAAGCCGCCCACCGAATCCACCGATATGATGGAGTTCAGGACCTCCGGTTTAGCGCCGTAGCGCAGCGGTCTGCCGTCGGCGCCGACGATGGAAACCGTGACGCTCTGGAACGGATCGGCACCCTGCTGGTGGCATTTGGCGCAATCCCGGATCGCCTGGGCGCCGCGTGCGAGTTGATGCGCCTCAACGCCCGTGCTGACCTCCAAGCGGCCCCGCAGCGTCGTCTTGTTGTCCGATCCCTCAACGTTGAATCCGCGCAGCAGGCTTTGCAGTGCCATCGCGTCCAGGCCGCCACCCTTGGCGTCGGCTAAGCGCGCTCGGGATTCGAACTGCGGCACGCCCTCTTTTTCGGCAACGCGCTGTTGTGCCGCGTTGTCGTAAAGCCTGAGGTCGACCTTGCGCTTTGCCGCGGGCGAATGACAGGCGGGGCAGGATACCGAATCGAAATGCCGGCCGGCATTCGGCAGCCATGTCTTGTGACTATCCAGCGCGCCTTGGTGGCACCCGAGACAGGCGCTTTTCAACTGGTCTCCCGTTGTCGCCGGGTTCACGTCGTGGGCGCGGTGGCAATTGGAGCATTCCAGGCTGGCCTGGCCATGCACGCTGGCTGCGTACGCGTTGAAGATGGGGCTGTGACAATTGCTGCACGGAGCCCCGCTCTTAGCGTCGTAGGCCGCTTTGGCCATTACCGCGTGGGGGCTGTGGCAGTCTGTGCAGACTGGCGCGTAGGAGTTGCCCTCACGGAAAACGGTCGCGTGAATACTGCCCTCGTACAGTTTGGCTATGTCGCCGTGACAGGTTTCGCAGACCTTCGCCCGCGCGAGCGAATATTCCCGGCTACCGGCGATCTTCGTCTTGACCGGGGGATGGTTCTCGAACGAGGTATTGGCATGGCAGACGGCGCAGCCGATCTTGCTATGCACCGATTTTGCATACACCGCGCCTTCCACCTGCAAAGAAAGTTTGTCTCCGTTCGCGAGCTTCATCTCGAGCCCCTGGGCGGAATGGCACGCAAGACATTGCTCATCCAGCTGGGAAAGAGCGCTGTCCGCGGCGCGGGCAGTCAAACTCGTAACGACGAGCATGGCCACCGCCAATGCCAGCCTGAACACAAAGTTCAGGCGCGCATATAACTTCGCTTTTGTCGCCGTGCTCTTTCTCCGCGAACTCGCCATTCCTTCCCTCCCGATGCCCGTCTTTCCGACAATGACCGCGTATCGTAAGCCGCCGCGAATTCGGGAGGCTTGATCCTGATCAAACCATGACGCCGGAGACGCAGTATAGGCGCGCGCAACCGGTTCGCGCGGCGCTTCGCTCCTGTCTTAGTTGCATCATTTTCCGGGCACCTGCCATTCGGCCCCTGGCAATTCCCGGGAAC
>CAKKSJ010000477.1 GCA_919902965.1 Burkholderiales bacterium | reverse complement strand
ATGGATAAACCCCAAAAGCGGTTTGAGCTTGCCTCTATCCAAGATCGCTGCAGATCCTGCTGCGCCCGCCGATATCTCTAACCGAGTTCCTCGTCCTCGAGGCGGCGCCACGCGCCGTCGATCAATCCTTCGATCGGTTGGAACTTGGCTTTGTAAGCCATTTTTCGGCTGTTTTTGATCCAGTAGCCAAGATAGAGATAAGGCAGTCCAAGACTGCGGCATTGCTCGATCTGCCAAAGAATATTGTAAGTACCGAAGCTGGCTGCGGGAGTGTCGGGCTCGAAGAAGGTGTAGACCGAAGACACGCCGTCTTCGAGGATATCGACTATGGACACCATCATCAGCTTGCCCGCATCGCGGAACTCGATCAGGCGGGTGCTGACCCTGCTTTGCAGCAGAAAGTGCGAATACTGGTCGCGGCTGTCCTGATCCATGCCGCCACCGGAATGGCGGTGCGCCTGGTAGCGCAGGTAAAGCGCGTAGTGTTCATTGCGAAAGCGCATGCTTTGCGACGAGGTCTCGAGCCCGGCATGTCGCTTCCAGGCGCGGCGCTGGCCGCGCGCGGCCTCGAACTGTGCCACCGGGATGCGCACCGGTTTACAGGCGCGGCAGGCGTCGCAGTGCGGGCGGTAGGTGAAAATGCCGCTGCGGCGGAAACCGGCCTTTACCAGCCCGCTGTAGACTTCATTGGAGATCAGGTGGCTGGGCGTGGCGACCTGGGAGCGCGCCAGTTTCTCCGGCAGGTAGCTGCAGGGATAGGGTGCAGTCACATAGAACTGCAGTACGGATTGCGGCAGATCGTTAAGCAGGGACATCGTTTTCGGCGTCAGAGACGTTCCATTTGCCTGGTGTCGCAGCGTAGTCTACCAACTCTTGCAGCCGAAGTGAAAATTCGCTGCGCGGGATTGCGCGCGCGCCGAGGCTGGCCAGGTGCGCCGTATGCATCTGGCAATCGACCATGCCGAAGCCCTGCCGCTGTAGACGCCGCACCAGGTGCACCATCGCCATTTTGGATGCGTCTCGCACCCGCGTGAACATGGATTCGCCGTAGAACATGCGGCCTATGGCGACACCGTACAAGCCTCCCGCCAGTTCGCCTTCGATCCAGGTCTCCGCGGAATGAGCGTAACCGAGTTGGTGCAGGCGCAGGTAGGCGGCGCGCATTTCATCGGTGATCCAGGTGCTGCTCCCGGTTGCGCCGTGCCCCGCCCCGCGTGTGGCGCAGCCCTCCAATACGGCGTCGAAAGCGCTGTCGAATCGAATCTCGTGACCGCGGTTGCGCAGGGTCTTGGCGAGCGAGCGCGAGATTTTCAGCTCGGACGGAATCAGCACCATGCGCGGATCCGGGCTCCACCACAGAATCGGCTCGTCGCCGGAATACCAGGGAAAGATTCCCTGCCGGTAAGCGGCGAGCAGGCGCCCAGGGGACAGGTCTGCGCCCGCGGCGAGCAGTCCGTTCGGGTGCTTCAGCGCGCTGCTCAGCGGCGGAAACGGCTGACCGGCATCAAGCCAGGCAATCATGCTTGCAGGCCAGTGCGCGCGCCGAGACAGTGCCTGGCTCGCGGCAACCCATCTCGCCTTGCGCAGTCTCCGGTTTTTGACATGCGGCACGCTAGCACATTACAAACCAACAGGATAACTACATAATGCGCGGGTTGTTCGGGGCGCACTGCCGGTCCTTCAGTGCAAACTATTCAGGTATTCAGTTAAGGGGAGGGGGTATGGAAAGCTTCAAATCAGGCGGGGATGTGCTGTTTGTGCTGCTAGGCGGGATTATGGTGCTTGCCATGCATTCGGGCTTCGCATTTCTCGAACTGGGCACGGTGCGCTGGAAGAACCAGGTCAATGCGCTGGTAAAAATCCTCAGTGATTTCTCTGTATCGACCATAGCCTATTTCTTCATCGGTTATGGCATCGCCTACGGCGTGGGCTTTTTCAATGGAGCCGAACAACTGGCGCAAAAAAACGGCTACGAACTGGTGAAATTCTTTTTCCTGCTCACTTTCGCCGGCGCGGTTCCCGCCATCGTCTCCGGCGGCATCGCCGAGCGTGCCCGGTTCTACCCGCAGCTTGCGGCTTCTTTCCTGCTGGTCGGTTTCGTCTATCCGTTTTTCGAAGGCATCGCATGGAACCAGCATTTCGGCATACAAGCCTGGTTCAAGTCCGCGTTCGGCGCGGAGTTCCACGATTTCGCCGGCTCTATCGTGGTGCACGCGGTCGGCGGCTGGATCGGTTTGGTCGCGGTGCTGTTTCTGGGCGCGCGCAGCGGCCGCTACAGCAAGGACGGCAAGGGCATGACCGCGCATCCGCCTTCCAGCATTCCGTTTCTCGCGCTGGGTGCGTGGATACTCTCGGTAGGCTGGTTCGGTTTCAATGTGATGTCGGCGCAAACCCTGGACAAGGTGAGCGGCCTGGTGGCAATGAACTCGCTCATGGCGATGGCGGGAGGCACGCTTGCCGCGCTGGTTGCCGGTCGCAACGACCCGGGTTTCGTGCACAACGGTCCGCTCGCCGGGCTGGTGGCGGTTTGCGCCGGATCTGATGTGATGCATCCGATCGCGTCTTTGCTCGTCGGCGCGGTAGCGGGCTTTATTTTCGTCACCATGTTCACGCTCACGCAGAACCGCTGGAAGATCGACGACGTGCTCGGCGTGTGGCCGCTGCACGGGCTTTGCGGTGCCTGGGGCGGTATCGCGGCAGGTATATTCGGCCTCAAGGCGCTGGGCGGCATGGGCGGGGTGAGCTTCCTATCGCAGCTGGCAGGCACAGCGCTCGGCATCTTGGTCGCCCTGGTTGGTGGCACCCTGGTCTACGGTACACTCAAGGCGAGCGTCGGTCTGCGTCTGGACGCCGAGGAGGAATTCAACGGCGCCGACCTTTCGATACACAAGATTAACGCGACGCCGGAGATTTGAGGCCGTAGCCGCGCTGCATCGACCGCAGACAGGCTGCATGCGGAGGATGCATTTTGTCCTCCTGCAAGCAGGGCTTATTTCAGAGGCAAAATGGCGCCTGAGTGGCAGCCGTAGCGCCCCTGCTTGCGGTCTTCGTAGTAATGTCTGAGCGTGGCCGAGATGGTTCGGAACGCGATCGCCTTCCACGGAATCTCGGCTTCTTCGAACAGCGCCACCTCCAGGCTTTCAGCACCGGGTGAGAACTCCAGATCGAGCAGCCGCGCGCGGTAGAAAATATGCACCTGGTTGACCTGCGGCACTGACAGCATGCTGTACAGATCGCCGATTTCGACGCGGGCGTTGGCTTCCTCCAGCGTCTCGCGCAGCGCCCCCTCCGCAGTGGTTTCACCGTTTTCCATAAAGCCCGCAGGCGGCGTCCAGCAGCCCAGGCGTGGCTCTATCGCGCGCTTGCACAGCAGGATTTTGCTTTCCCACTCCGGGATGCAGCCGATGACCATTTTCGGATTCGAGTAATGGATGGTGGCGCAGTCCTCGCATACATGGCGCGGGAAGCTGTCGCCCGCGGGTATCTTGAGGACCACGCTGGCGCCGCAGTTGGGGCAGAATTTCATCGGGGCGAGGGCCGGTAAGCTGAAGTATACACACTATGATACCAGCCGACGGCGGCAGACGGCTTTTGCGCCCTGCAAAAACTCGTCGAATCCGGATTTCCGGCGAAATTACGCGCGGGGACCGGGTCTAGGTGCGCCACCGAACGGAGCGTCCCGGGACAATGCAGATACTCTGGCTGCCGGACGGCTGGGAATCGTCTTGGAGGGCTATATCACTGAAAAGGTTTGCGGTTTTTTTGAGGGGCACTGAGGCGTTGCTGGCCCAGAGTCTGCACACCCGCCGGAAGCGTCGAAACCGATGTGTAAAACTTTGTCAAATAAACACTGCAGGCTATTGTAAGAATTAAGGAATACTGTAAATTGCAGAGGTGTATACTGCGCACGCAATGAATGGGCATGGCCGAATCTGATGGATAGAATCTCGAACCGGGATCCGCAACTGCCCGCTTTCTCGCCGCTCGACGGAGAACCACCCCCTCCCGACGTAGTGCGCTATCTGCGCACGGTCAACCGCTACAAGTGGGGCATACTCATGGTCGTGATCGCGGTGGGCATGCTGGCGGCCATGTATGCCTCCAGCCTGCGGCCGATTTATCGATCCACCGCGACCATGATGGTCGAAACGGGCAAGCCGAAGATAGTTTCGAGCCAGGAGATCTTCGAAGCTTTCAATGGCACGCCGCGCGATTATTTCCTGACGCAGTACGAAATCATCAAGTCGCGCGAGTACGCCGAAAGACTGGTGCGCACGATGCGCCTGACCAGGCATCCGGAATACGACCCGCGCCAGCAGCACAAACCCTGGTATGCGGAATGGGTGCCGGCGCAGTTTCTCCCAGCCGTCAAGCCCGTCGTCGTGCCGAACGAGGAGGATCTCGTCGAGAGCGTGACCTCGCAGGTGATGGCGGGCATCAACCTGCAGCCGGTGCGCAATACGCAGCTGGTCAAGCTGAGTTTCGATTCGCATGACCCGACGCTCGCCGAGCGCGTGCCGAACACGCTGGCGATGATTTACATTGTCTCGGATCTGGAACAGCGCGGTGAAACGACACGGCGCTCGATGGCATTCCTGCGCGACCAGGCGGTGGATTTAAAGCAAAAACTCAATGAATCGGAACAAGCGCTGCAGAATTTTCGCGAGCGGGAGAGAATCGTCGTCGCCAAGGGCGTCGCGGTTTCCGGGGTAATTCGTCAGCTGGAGGAACTGGAGACGGCGCTGGACGATGCGCGCAGGAAACGGCAGGAAGCAGAGGCGCGCTACAACCAGGTGAAGGTCGCGCAGCAGGGGCCCTCTGCGGCGCGGCTGGAATCGCTGTCCGTAGTGCAGAACAATCCCGTGGTGGCGCGCTTCAAGGAAGCCGAGGCCGAAGCCGCGAGAAGGGTGAGCGAGGCCTCCAAGCGCTACGGGCCGGAACACCCGAGGATGGTCTCCGCGCAGTCGGACCTCAAGGCGGTGAAAGACAACCTGCGGCGCCAGGTCGAAATCGTGATCGAAACCGTATTGAAGGAATACGAGGTCGCCAAGGCGAACCAGGCTTCACTGGAACGCGCCCTCGCGCGGGCCAAGGTGGAGAGCCAGGAATACAATCGCAAGGAATTTACGCTCGCCCGGCTGGAGCGCGAAGTGGGTTCCAATCGCCAACTCTACGATCTGTTCACGCAGCGGGCCAAGGAGACGAACACTGGCGACGTGCCTTCTGCGATCGCACGCGTGATCGACGCCGCACAGCTGCCCAAGTCGCCGTACGGGCCGAACAAGCGCAATATCGTCGCTACCGCCATGCTGGTGGCGCTGGCAGTCTCAGTGGCTATCGCGCTGCTGCTGGCGCAGCTTGACGTCACGGTCAAGACGAGCCACGAGGTCGAATCCAAGCTCGAAACCAAGGCGGTCGGCGTGCTGCCGCGCATGAAGGTCCTGCCAGGTGCGGCGATCGAACGCATGTTTATGGACGACAATCAAAGCCCGTTTGCCGAGGGCATACGCAGCATCCGCAGCGATTTGATGCTTTCAGGAATTGATTCGGCGCAAAAGGTCGTGCTGTTGACCTCTTCGCTGCCTGAGGAAGGCAAGACTACGGTTGCGTGCAATCTGGCGTTCGCGTTCTCGCAGATCAAGAAGACCTTGCTGGTGGAAGCCGACATGCGGCGGCCGAAAATCGCGCGAACGATAGGGGGAGACCCGCGCCGGGCGGGGCTGTCCGAACTCGTCGCCGGCAGCGCGCCGCTGGACGAGTGTGTCTATCCGGCCGAGGACTCGAATCTGTGGGTGTTGCAGTCGGGCCGGGTGCCACTCAACCCCCTGGAACTGCTGTCGTCGCATCGCTTTGCGGAAGTGATGCAGTCCTTGAAACAGGCGTTCGACGTGATTGTCATTGACAGTCCGCCGATTCAGGTTGTCAGCGATGCGCTGGTGCTGTCGCAATTCGCCACTTCAGTCCTGTATGTGGTGAGGGCCGACAAGACGCCGTATCCGCTGGCTCGCCATGGCCTGACGCGGCTAAAACGCCTCAACGAACCGGCTCTTGTCGGCCTGGGCGTGGTGCTCAATCAACTCGACGTAGACAAGGCGAGCAAGTACTACGGCGAGTACAGGGGCTATGGTGGCCGCTACTACCGGCATTACGGCCAGGTGGACGACACCAAGCCGGGCGGGGCGACACAGGCCGCTGCCGTCAAGACCACAGGGTGAGCTGCCTATCTGATGTAATATACGCATGAATCGAGTTCCGCGAGCCGGATTCCGGTCGCAGGATCTCTCCCAAAGAGACAGGCGTCACTTTGGCCCTTGCCGCCAAGCCAGGGTTGGACAATAAGATGAGTCAGACCAAGCAGCAGGAGCGGGGTGTTGCCACGGCGGAACCGCGTGTGCGCAAAGACTGGGAGTTGTTTTGGCGAATTATCGCCGGACTTATACTGCTAGTCATCGCCTGGGTTGCCTGGGTGGCATATCAGATCATGCCCAGATCCGTGGTGACTCCCCTGGCATATGCGACCCAGGTCAAACCCATTGGAATCAAGCCCGCCGGAACCAGCGCGGAAGCGCCTGCTGCGACTGCCCCGCCGGCGGCATCGGTCACGCCGGCTGCACCGCC
>CAKKSJ010000476.1 GCA_919902965.1 Burkholderiales bacterium | reverse complement strand
TGCTCAAGGGGGAGCCATTCAAATACGACATCGTGGCGCTGCGCGACTCGCGCATCGCGCTCATGCCCGAGGCCACGTTCCGCTGGCTGCTGGACACCAGCATCCCGTTCAACCGTTTTCTGCTGAAGCAGCTCAACGAGCGACTGGGTCAATTCATCGGCATGGTCGAGCATGACCGTTTGCTCGAACCCGACGCACGTGTGGCGCGCGCGCTGGCGGGCCTGTTCAATCCGCACCTCTACCCCGACACCCAGCCGCACATCCAGATCTCGCAGGAAGAACTCGGCTACCTCGCCGGCGCCTCGCGCCAGCGCGTCAACCGCGCACTACGGGTGCTCGGGGCCGCGGGCCTGATCAAGGTCGATTACGGCCTCATCACTGTCCTCGACCTGAACGGGCTGCAGCGTTACGGCACTTGATTGGCTGCCGCGGCGAGGTGTCATAAAAAAGCCCCGCGCAACAGGCGGGGCTTTTTTCAGTGGGACAGCCTGCTTATTTCGCCAGCCCCTTGATTTCCACCACTGCGCGGCGATTCGGCGCGAGGCAAGAGATCAGCGCCTTGCGGTCCTTGCCGTCCGGGCAGGCTTTGATCTGCAGCGTCTTGCCCATGCCCATGGTATCGATCTTGGACGCGTCGACGCCTTTCTTCACCAGATAAGCCCTTACCGCAGCGGCGCGCTTCTCAGACAGCTTCTGGTTGTATTGCGGCGAGCCCAGCCGGTCGGTATAACCGGAAACCAGGATCAGGTCGACTTTGGCGCATAGCGACAGCTTGGCCACGACGTCCTTGTCCAGCCTGGCCATGGCGGACTTTTTCAACACCGACTTGTTGAATTCGAAGGTTTCGTCCGTGCCGAAGGTCACGGTGGCATCGCAGCGCTTCGGCTTGGCGGCCGCCGGGACCGGTGCAGGCTTGCGCGCAGGTGCCGGAGCAGCGCGCGGGGCAGGCGGTGGCGCAACCCGGGCCGGGGGCGCGGCCTTCTTCGGCACCAAGTCCGGATCGCACTCCATGGTCGCCATCGCCGGCGTCCAATAGCCGGTGCGCCAGCACAGACCGAAAGGATTCTTTACAACTCCGCTTGAGCCCTGCACATAGCCTTCGCTGCTTTGCGCCATGGCCGGGGCGCTCAGCGTGGCGGACAATGCCAATATTGAGGTACCTAGAAATTTAAGTGTTTTCATTTTTCTCCCTCTCCGTTTGTCGGGTGACCAAGCAACAGCCACTGTTCCTTTGAGCTTTGCGCACGATACTATAACAAAACCACGGACCGGGGCAAACAACAGCGGGCGGAGCAACGGCCCCTGACCAAGTGCGCCGCGCCGAATTCGCGTATCCTGCGCCCTGCATGGCCATCCTTTATCTGGTCCGCCACGGCCAGGCCTCTTTCGCTGCCGAGAATTACGACCAACTGAGTGAGCTTGGCCGGCGGCAATCCGTCTGGCTGGGCGAATACTTCGCCGAACGCGGCATCGTATTTTCACGTGCGGTGTGCGGCACGCTGGAGCGCCAGCGCCACACTGCGCGCGCCATCCTTGACGCCATGCGCTCGGGGCTGACGGCTGCGGAACATGCCGGCTGGAACGAATATTCGGGCGAAGCGCTCTACAAAGCCTATCTCGGCGACGAATGGGCGAATGCGCGCGCCAAGGGCGACGTGCGCGCGGTCTACCGCACCATCAAGGCGGCGCTGGAGGCCTGGTCGGAAGACAAACTGCCGGGGCCATTGCCCGAGACCTGGCGCGGATTCGGCGAGCGCGTTGCCGCGGCCATGCGCATCGCCTGCGCGGAGCTGCCCGCTGACGCCAAGGTGCTCGCCGCGACCTCCGGAGGCGCCATCGGACGCGGCGTTGCCGATCTGCTGCAGGCACCCGCGCGCACAGCAATCGAACTCAATCTGCAGTTTCGCAATTCGGGATTCTGCGAGATTTTCTTCAGCGCGCGCTCGATGCGGCTGATCAGTTTCAATTGCGTGCCGCACCTGGAGCGCAGCGACCGGCGGCAAGCGATTACCTACTCTTGAAACGGACAGGCCGGACGCAATCAATGCAGCCGCGGCTTCTTCAGGAAGTCGCTGCGGTCGGCCGAATGCACGCTCAGACGCAGCACATCGCCCTGGCGCGCCAGCATCAAGGGAACTTCGACGCCCGCGTTGCCCAGTCGCCAGACTTTGCGCAGGAAATCGGCGAGGCTGGTGGTGCGCTCGCCCGCGACGCCGAGCACCAGATCACCCGCCAACACCCCGGCGCGCTCGGCCGGACCGCCCGGAGCCAGCCCCCCCACGATCAGGCGGTCGTCCGCGTATTGGGTGTACATGCCCAGCCAGGGTCGCGGCGCACGCGCTGCGCGCCCATGCGCCAGCAAGTCATCGAGTATCGGTTCGAGCAGGTCGATGGGTACAAACATATTGCCCTGCTCGGACTCTTCACCCACTGCCTCCTGCAACAGCAGCGAGCCGATCCCGACGAGCCGCCCGTTCGCGTCCAGCAGGGCCGCGCCACCCCATTGCGGATGCGCAGGTGCGGTGAACAAGGCGTCGTCGATCATATATTCCCAATAGCCCGCGAACTCGCGCTTGGCAATCACCTTCGCCTTCAACGCGTGCCCGCGCCCGCCGTGACCGATGACAAAGACTTCGTCGCCGGCGGCAATCGCTGCAGAGGAGCCGCGTTCCAGCAGCGGCGCGTTCAGCTCGCCCAGCGGCTGCACCAGCCCGAATCCGGTGGCCTGGTCATAAGCAAGCGCGTGGCCCGCAACGACCACGCCGGCATTGGTGGTAAGCCAGATGGATTCAGCCTCGGTGATCAGGTAGCCGATAGTCAACACCAGCCCGTCCGCCCGGATCACCACACCGTAGCCGACGCGCTCGGTACCGAGTATGCCCCCGGTGAACGCATCCTCCGGAATCTCGGCGCGCAGCAGCACAACCGAGTCCAGCGCTAGTGCGAGATGGAACGCGACCTCGTCCTCGCGCGGCTGCAGGGATTCGTCAAAAGCCCAAGTATTGGTATCCGACATAAGGGTTCAATTTTGCCACGTTGTCGGCCTGACGGCAGGCAACTTCGGCCTCGCGAAGAAGATTATTGCCGCTGCAGATAGAAATCCTGCAGCGTCAGCACGCTGAAGCGGCTCAGGCGCGTCAGCCGCTGCGCCAGATTGAGCAGCGCCTTGTCGCGCGTGAGCAGGTGGTTCGCGCGGGCGCGCGCCCATGGTGCGGATGCATGGGTATGAGTTTAGCTCAGGCACGGGGTATTATTGGGCTCAGGGATTTCCAGGGGCTTGCGGCATGTTTCCGCTGATTGAAATTTCCGGCTCCGCGCGCGAGCGCGGGCAACAGCACGGAATGCAGGCGCAGAAGCGCATCACGCGCTCGATCGCCACCTACGCGCGTCTGTTCGCCTACTGCGGCATCAGCTGGCAGGGTGCGCAGCGCCTCGGCGCGGGCTATCGTGAGCTGATCGGCGACCTGAATCCCGCGCTGCTGGCCGAGATCGAAGGCATCGCTTCGGGCGCCGGCCAGCACATCGACGAAATCCTCGCGCTCAACGCGCGCACCGAAATCCTGCCGCCTGGCTATCCGGGCGAGCCGCATCCGGAACTGGGAAAAATCGCTGCGGCCAACGCGAAAGCGGGCATGCCGGACTGGGGCGAATGCACCGCCGTCGCGGTGAAGCCGGCGCAGACTACGACCGGCACCACCTTGCTGGCGCAGAACTGGGACTGGCTCGGCGCGCAGCGCGCCACGCTGGTGCTGCTGCGCGGGCGCGAAGCCAGCGGCGCATCCTGGCTCTCGCTGACCGAAGCCGGCATGCTGGCCAAGATCGGCCTAAACAGCAGCGGCTTCGGCGTCTGCCTCAATATCCTGCGCTCTTCCGACGACGGCGTGCGTGCGGGCGTGCCGGTGCACGTGCTGCTGCGCGCGCTGCTGGCCTGCGACAAGGTCGCCGACGCCATTGCATACACCGCTAAACTTTCCTTTGGCGCCTCTTCCAACGTACTTTGCGCCGATGCTTCCGGCGACACTGCAGCGCTGGAATTCTCGCCGCGCGGCCTCGAGTTCATTCGCGGCGCAGACGCAGCGCTGTGCCACACCAACCATTTCCTCGCTCCGGCCGCGGCGCAGCACCAGGCTTCGCTCGCGCCCAGCCTGTCTACCGTGCCGCGCCTTGCGCGCATTAGCGCGCTCACCGGCGCACACCAGGGAAAATTCTCGGTCGCCGATCTGCAAAGCATGCTGCGCGACGAAGCCGACGGCTACCTGTCGATTTGCCGCAAGCCGGACCCCGCGCTCGCGCCCGAGATCTGCGTCGAAACCGTCGCCTCGGTGGTGATGGACCTGGGCAAGCGCGTAATGCACGTCGCGCCGGACCTGCCCTCCCTGGTCGATTACCTGCCCGTGGCGCTAGGCGAGGCCCAGCCGGCTTAGACGACGCCAGGGGTGCTGGATACTGCGCCCGCTCAGACCGGCGAGAGTATGTGAATCAGCCGGCTCGCAATCATGTCCTTGGTCGCCGCCGCATACGCCGCCATATGCGGCGCGGCCGCATGCGCCTTCAAAGCGTCCATGCTTTCCCATTTCTCGATCACCAGCAAAGTGTCGGGGCCGTACTTCGTTTGAAACTTGGGGCCATCCTCGAAATCGACGGCAGCGCCGTACTCGATGCAGCCCTGTTCGGCTTTGACCGCGGGGACGTTGGCGATGAACGCCTGCAGGATGGACGCGCGCATGCCGGGTTTGGCGGTGATGACCGCGACGACGTGGATCATGGGGTATTGCTCCTTGTAAGAAACGGCCGGGGGGACGAAGAACGGCCGCTGAGCCAGGAATCCGCTTGCCGCTGCAAGCGCTGTTAAACGCGCGGGGCGTCCGGGCGCGGTGCGCGGGCTTGACGCTCGCGCCCGACGACGCGGGTGTGACCGCGTCGACCAGGCGGTCGTCGACCGGCGCCTTATGCGCCGAAGGTATACCGGCTTCCGGTGGAACTGAGCAGCACGCGCCCGGGCAGTTCCTGTTTCGCTGCCTCGTAGAACGGCGTGCCGGTGCAATGCATCGGTATCAGGTAGTCGGGATCGAATTCCTTGAGCGCGGCAACGGTGCTGTGCACATATTCCTGTGACATCGGCATCAGGTGGAAACCGCCGAGGATCGCATGCACTTTGCTGATGCCCGATACCTTGATTGCGCCGTGCACGGAATTGACGATACCGCGATGCCCGCAGGAGGTCATGACCACCAGCCCCTTGCCCTTTACGTTGTAGCAGGCGGCATGTTCGTGCTGAAAATCGTCCGTCACCAGGCTCAGTTCGCGTTTCCCGGCGGGCAGGCCCGCGGGCGCGCAACCGGCACCGTCCGGGGCAAGACCGACCTTCATGCGCGAGGGTTGCGCGGGCTTCTCGAACGAGGCGAGCGGAATGTAGCCGGTGGTGAAACCGTGGTCCGCGAGCAGCGACGGCCGCTCGGCGAACAGGACTTGCAGTCCGGCCTCGGCAATCGCCCTGCGGTCCAGCGTGCCGAAGTTGGACGGCGCATCGGCCGGGCCGGTCTCGCGGCTGCAGAAGCACTCCTCGCCGCCCAGATAGAACGGCAGTCCTGGCCTGATTTTCTCCCTGTGTGCGGCGAGGAAACCCACCATGCCGCCGAAGTGATCGTAATGGCCGTGCGAAAGCAGCATGGCGTCGAGTTTCGCCGCATCGATTCCGAGCAGTTCGAGGTTATTGTTGAGGGTATCGCCGGTGAAGCCGAAATCGACGAGCACCTGCCGCGTCTCGGCGCCGCGCGCCGACTGCAGGTGGAGCGCGAGACCCCATTCATTCTGCAAGGTGCGCGGCGGCGCGGACGTGGCCGGGCGCGCCCAGTGTTGCACCGCCACCTCGCCGAACGCTCCGGAGGGCAGGAACAGGTGGTGATAGGAGTCGGTCACCACTTGCACGGAAAGACGCTCGACCTCGGGCGGCGTGCCGGTGAGCGCCTGCGCCTGCGCGACGCGCAGGTTCGAAAACACGCCGCCGGCAAGGCCGAGGCCGCCGGGGCCCATCGCGGCCATCAATCCGCGGCGCTCGGAACTGCCCAGGTAATCGTTCATGCTCGCTTGCTCCGGAAAACGCGAAAGGGATAAGCGTCAGGCGCGAAGGCCGGCGCGCGGTGATGCTCCTACCCTCGCGACCGGCGCGCGTCCATTATGCCCAATAGCGCGAGAAAGCGCAGATTTTGCGAAACCTGCTCGGTTCCCGGCTGCGCTCTGGGCCAGGGCATGATCGTCCTATAATCGACCAGTCCGGAATCGCCTTGCCACGATAACTCCATCCGCATAGGGAGACTCGCCATGCCAGCACTGCAAATTCGCTTGTGCGTCGCGCTGTTTATTGCAGCTGTATCGACGACTGCGTTTGCCGATTCGATGTCGCCAGTCGGCAGCTGGAACACCATCGATGATGAGACCAATAAACCCAAATCCCTGGTCCGCATCACGGAAAAGGACGGCGTTATTTCCGGCACGGTAGAGAAGATCATGGATCCGACCAGGCAGGACTCGAAATGCGACGAATGCGCCGACGACGATCCGCGCAAGGGCAAGCCGGTAATCGGCATGACCATCCTGACCGGTTTGAAGAAGGAAGGCGACAACGCCTATGGCGGCGGCCGGATACTCGATCCCAAGAACGGCAAGACCTACAACGCCAAGCTGACTGTCATCGAGGGCGGGAAGAAGCTGGAAATGCGCGGTTCTATTCTGTTTATTGGCCGCACCCAGACCTGGGTTCGGGTGAACTAAGCGCCGCCTCGTCCGGGGCCTGTCGCCGTCGCGCGGCGCGCTAGCGCTGCGAACCGTGCCGCAGCATCGACAGCAGGCTCAGGCAGATCAAATGCGCGATGCGCTGTTTTTCCGGGCGCGGCTGTTTGTGTCGCAGTTGACGGCAAAGCACGCGCGCGGTCTTGATCCCGGGTGCAGAGTTCTGCTTGGTCGCCGCGTCCCGCCGCGGGATCGGCGCGTCGCCAAACAGATCGCCGGACTTACTGGTAACGCTTATGCAATTCGCCATACAGCACCTCGCATACTCGCATCAGATCCTTTGACATCGCCTCTAGCTGGTAGTTTCCGCATTGCCGTCCAAGCAGTGTTGTCTTAGCTCAAATATAGTAAACATTTCCTGCTGCTTAAACATTTCCTGCTGCCGCTTGCGCTTAGGGTGAAAAGTACGGCGCAGACAGTATTAGGCCCGGCATCTCCTGCCAAGACACTTTAATAAAATTAGCCATGTGCCTGCTTCGTTTGACGAAGCGATGTGTGGCGCGACGACCGGCCTTTGGATGCAGCGAAGCTGCCTGGTTTTGTGCTCAGCTTAGGAAAACGGGTTGACCACCCGCAGGCTTTGCTGCAGCTGCCCGTGCTGCATGTCTTCCGAGTAAAGCGTAAATGCTGGGGCTGTAGAAGGGCGGCTGTCCTGCACCGTTTGCCCCGGGCTTCTTTTTCCTGATATTTTTTGACTGGAATCTATAATTTAATCGCAAAGGCGCGTGATCGGGTTCTGCAATCACCGAAAAGGAGTAGAGGATGAGCTTCTTTACCGTGGTGGTTTTGGCGGCCATGCTCGCGACTGTCGTCGCGCTGGTATCGGGGATCTCTTCCATGGCCACCGACCATGAAATAGGGCATCTTGACAGCGCGCACTGGATGGAATGGCGCGTTATCTTTCAGGCCGTCGCTTTTCTGCTGGTGCTATTTGCGCTCTATGTAGAGTCGTAAAGGGCTGCTGCGAGCTCTCCCGGCTCCGCACTGCGGTGCCGTGCGCAGGATTTTGGTCTGACACTCGCCGGCATAGAGGTTGACGCCGGGCAGCCGCTTTTGGTATCGTTCGATCGCCCCGCAATGCTAGCTGCGGGCCCTGCGCCACGACCAAGCAAGTCAACACGGCAACCCGATTCCGGGGCGCCATCTAGGAGATATTTACCATGCGGCCAATCCGAATACTTGCCGGTGTCACGGCAATGGGTGCAATCCTCGCGAGCGCAGCGTTTTCGGCGGCAGCAGCCGACGAGATCAAGGCCGGCTCGATCACCAACAGCCCGCCGATGATCTCCTACGCCTCGGACGGCACCACGCTGCAGGGCACGATCGTCGACCTGGCCGCCGCGATGAGCACCCAAATGGGCAGAAAGATCACGTTCGAATCGATGGCATTCAACGGACTGCTGCCGGCGATGGAGGCCAAGCGCATCGACATCGTGTTTTCGCTGATGAACGACACGCCGGAGCGCGAAAAGCTCATCGATTTCGTGGATTTTTTCAATCTCAGCACCATGCTGCTGATCCGCAAGGGCAATCCGGAACAGGTCGAAAGCCTGGAGACGGCTTGCGGTAAGAAGGTTTCCACGGTGCAGGGCTCGACGCAGATCGCGCTGGTGAACGATGCCAGCGCCAAGTGCACAGCCGCCGGCAAAGCCGCGATCGAGAACCTGCAATACGCGCAACCTTCGGATGCGCGCCTGCAGGTGCAGTCGGGGCGAGTCGCCGCTTTCCTGGGCAATTCGCCGGTGATGGTCTACCTCGCCAAGACCGCCGGCGAAGGCAAGATATTCGACGTGGTGCAGGGCCATGTGTACCAACCGGTGCCGCTGGGTATCGGCGTCGCGAAATCGAATACGCAACTGCGCGACGCCCTGCAAAAATCGCTCAACGCGCTGATCGCCGACGGCAGCTATCGCAAGATTCTGGAAAAACACGGGGTTGAGAGCGGCGCAGTGAGTTCGGCGATCATCAATGGCGGCGCAAACCTCAAGTTGTAGCGCTCGGTTGCGGCAGCGCTCATGACCCGCGTCGTCCCGCGGCGGCGCCCCTGGCTTTGGCTCGGGAGCGCCGCCGTGGTCGTGATCGCGGCGCTGCTCGCCGTATCCATTTATCGCAATCCGAACATTCAACACGGCGTGATCCTGCAGTATCAGTTCGCGCCGGCGATCCTGCAGGGACTGCGCACGACGGTGGTGCTGGCGCTGCTTGCGGCCGTCATCGGCGCCGCGCTCGGCGTCTTGCTGGCGGTGATGCGCCTGTCGGAAAGTCCGGTGCTGCGCCTCGCCAGCGGCTTCTATACCTGGCTGCTGCGCGGCACGCCCTTGCTGGTGCAGATATTGATCTGGGGCAATCTCGCCCTGCTGTTCGAATATCTAGGCCCGTTCAAGACCAACGACGTGCTTACGCCCTTCGTGGCGTCGGTGATTGCGCTCGGCTTGAACGAGGGCGCCTACATGGCGGAAATCGTGCGCGGTGGCATTATAGCGGTCGATCGCGGCCAGAACGACGCAGCCCTCGCACTGGGCATGTCGCACCCGCTCGCGCTGCGGCGGATCATTCTCCCACAGGCGCTGCGGGTGATTATGCCGCCCACCGGGAATCAGTTCATTTCACTGCTGAAGGCCACCTCGCTGGTATCGGTGATCGCCGGCGGCGATCTGTTGACTGCTGCGCACAATATTTCCTCGGCGAACCTGCACACCATCGAACTGATGCTGGTCGCCACGTTCTGGTATCTGACGGTAACGACGATTTCCAGCCTGGGCCAGCATTACGTCGAGCGCCGGCTGGGAAAATCCGGCGTGGGGATACATGCCACTTCCTGAACTGATTTCCGCATGGCCGACCGCGGGCCCAATGCTGCGCGCGCAGGACGTGCACAAGCGCTACCGGCACGAGGAAGTGCTCAAGGGCATCGATCTCGAGGTGGCGGCGGGCGAGGTCCTGTGCCTAATCGGGCCGTCGGGCTCGGGAAAGAGCACTTTCCTGCGCTGCATCAACCATCTGGAAAGAATCGACGCCGGGCGCCTGTATGTGGACGGCCAGCTCGTCGGCTATCGCGAGCGCGGCGATTGTCTCTACGAAATGCATCCGCGCGAGGTGTGCAGCCAGCGCGCCGACATCGGCATGGTGTTCCAGCGCTTCAACTTATTTCCGCACCTGACGGCGCTGCAGAATATCATCGAGGCACCGGTGCAGGTCCGCCGCGAAGCGAAAACGCAGGCCATCGAGAGAGCGCGCGCGCTATTGGCGCGCGTCGGTCTGTCGGACAAGGCCGACGCCTATCCCAGCCATCTTTCCGGTGGACAGCAGCAGCGCGTGGCGATCGCGCGCGCGCTGGCGATGCGGCCCAAGCTGATGCTGTTCGACGAACCGACTTCGGCGCTCGACCCCGAGCTGGTCGGTGAAGTGCTCAGCGTGATGCGCGGACTCACGCAGGACGGAATGACAATGATCGTTGTTACCCACGAAATGGCATTCGCGCGCGATGCCGCGGACAGCGTGAGTTTCATGGACGCGGGCGTGATCGTCGAATCAGGCCCGCCGGACGAGATGCTTTCGCATCCCCGCCATGAGCGAACGCGCGCGTTTCTTGCGCGCGTCATCGGGGGTCGGCAATGAGCGCGAGCCGGCTGGTGCTGCTCGGCACCGGCGGCGGTCCCACGCCCAAGGTGACGCGATCGGCGCCGGCGTTTGCCGTCGCGGTCGACGGGGTGACCTATATCGTCGACTGCGGCAACGGCGTCGCGCGCCAGATGGCGAAGGCCGCGCTCCCGTTTCGCTCGCTGCGCGCGGTATTCATCACGCACCATCATTCGGACCACAATGCCGACTATGGCAATCTGTTCCTGCTGCTGTGGGCCGCGGGCCTCGCGGCGCCGGTCGATGCGTACGGGCCGCCGCCGCTGGCGCGCATGACCGAACAGTACCTAGCGCTCAATGCCTACGACATCGCAACGCGCATCGCCGACGAAGGGCGTCCGCCGCTCGCGCCGCTGATCCGCGCGCACGACATCGCCACCGCGGGCGAGGTCTACCGGGACGAGCGCATGCGCGTGAGCTGCGCCCTGGTCAAGCATCCTCCGGTGGTGCCTGCGTTCGCGTTCCGTTTCGACATGACCGACCGCTCGATTGTGTTTTCCGGCGATACCGCGCCCTGCGACAGCCTGGTCAAACTTGCACGGGGGGCCGACGTGCTGGTGCACGAAGTGCTGTACGAGCCCGCGCTCGACGAGATCTGCGCCAGGCTCGACAACGCGACGCGCTTGCGCCAGCATCTGCTCGACAGCCACACCACCCATGTGCAGGTGGGCGAAGTCGCGCGCGCGGCCGGCGTCAAATGCCTGGTGCTGTCGCATTTCGTTCCGGCCGATTCCGTCGCGGATGAGGTGTGGCGCGAGGGCGCCGCGCGCAACTTCGACGGCGAAATCGTGCTCGGACGCGATTTGATGGAACTCTGATGCGGGAACAGGCCTTCGCCAAATAGACATTCGTCAATCCGCTCCAAGGCGCCTAAACCGGTATAAAATATCATCGATGCCGGCCTTATTCGATGCCTGGACCATCGCTACGGACGGCGCACATCAACCAACTGACATCAAGAGGATAGACATGAGGGTTGACCAGTACATGAACTGGCCGGTGCTTACCATCACGCCGCAGACCGATTTTCACCGGGCGTTCGATTTCATGCACAGCCGCGGTATCCATCATTTGCCGGTAGTCGAAGGCGGGCGCGTGGTCGGCATCGTCGCCGAACGCGACCTGCTGCTCGCCGCGGCGAACTTCGGCTCGGCCGAGGTTCCCGTTGCCGATATCTTGCGCGGCCCTCCGGTCTGCGTTTCGCCAGACGCCCAGCTGAAGCGGGCCGCCATGCTGCTGGTGATCAACCATATCGGCAGCCTTCCAGTGCTGAACAGGCGCAAGGAACTCGTAGGCATCATCACCGAGACCGATATATTCAAGATCGCCGCGGGAATGCTGCATGCCCATCGGGTCCCGAAGAAGAAAGCGAAGAAGGCCGCGAGCAAGGCCGGCAGGAAGCCGGTCAAGTCAGAGGCCAAGTCGAAGCGCAAGCCGGCCAAGAAAACCGCCGCGAAGCGAAACTAGCGCTGCCGCGCCGTAGCGGCGGATGCTGGAGCCGCAGCCCGCCGAGGCGGTTGTGCTGGAGGACGACACCCGGGCGGTGATGGCTGTGCTGCCAGCATCACAGCGCCCGGAACTACGCGCACTGCAGGCGAACCGCGGCCACGCCCTCCGGCTCGCCATCGAGGTGGATCTGCAAGACCTGTACATCGACAGCCGCGCGTATTCATAGTATGTTAGCTTTCTTGCATGCACGGGACTGTTCCGTCGCTGCTTTTCGAAATTTCTCCTAGTAAAGCGTGACCAGCCTTTTTGGAGCCCTGCCGTGTCAACGACGAAGAAAGACGAGTACGACTGCAGCAAATGTCCCGGATGGTGCTGCAGCTACGAACGCATTCCGGTCACGAGCGAAGATATAAAGCGCTTGGCGCGCCATCTCGAAGGCGAAATCGAGGATGTACGCGAACATTGTCTGGACAAGCACGGCGATTACCTTTACCTGCGCCACAAGAAAGACACGATCTTCAAGTCGACATGCGTGTTTTTCGACCGGGTCGAGCGCCGTTGCGGCGTGTATGAAGCGCGCCCATGGGTATGCCGCAAGTTTCCCTGGAGCAAACGCTGTGGATATTACGATTTCATCAAGTTCGAGCGCGAAATGATGGGAGACGACGAATTTATTCCGCTTCCTTACCCGAAATAGAAGGATACAAAACAAACATATCGCGCCACGCGTGGCGTGTCCGGCAAACAGCAGACAACCATAGGAGAATGAAATGACTGAAAGCGACAAGATAATTCAGATCATGCCAGCCGAGAGTTGGGTGGCAACCTACCAGGACGAAGACGGCGAGGACCAGGTTTCCGAACTCGTCTGTTTTGCGCTGGTGGAGTCGGAGGACGAGGGCAAAGTCTACCGCAGCGTTCGGCCGATGATATGGGGCGAGGAAGGCATGATCGATTTCGCCGACGAGGCCGATACATTTACCGGGCTGTCGCATATTTCGTCCGCCGAATAAGCCAACAGACTGCCACCCGCCAGGAGCTGCGCGCGATACCGCCCGCGCGGCAACGGCACACGCCTAGAGGACAGTTCAATGCGCAAGGTACTTTATATTCTCGGCCAGCTTGACGACACCGATGTCGAATGGTTGTCGCAAACCGGCGAACGCCAAAAACATCCGGCTGGCGCAACCCTGATCAAGGCGGGAGTGCCGACCGAATACCTTTACATCGTGCTCGACGGCTCGCTCAGCGTCGTACTGATCAGCGGATTCAAGCTCGCCGCGGTCGGCGTCGGCGAAATTCTGGGCGAAATATCCCTGGTGGACACGCGTCCACCGACCGCTTCGGTTGTGGTCGAGAACGACTGTGTCGTGCTCGCCGTGAAGCAGCGCGCCCTGCGCGACAAACTGAAGAAGGACCAGGGATTTGCGGCCCGACTTTATCGCGCGCTGGCGATTTTTCTCGCCAACCGCATGCGCTCCACGGTGAATACGCTGGGTTACGGCAAGCCGGCCGAAGGAATCGACACGCCGCAGGAGGATGATTCAGACCTGCTCGATGATGAAGTCCTGGACGGCGTATACAACGCCGGCCTGCGATTCGAGCGGCTATTGAAGAAACTCGTCTAGCAGTTACGGAGTCAGCGTGCGTCCCCGTCGTGTGGTCTGCTTTGCCGCCGCGTTGGCCCTGGCCGGTCCACATCCGGCCTTGTCGCAGACGCCTGCGCCGCCGCAGGGCCTGCTCGCGGTCCCCCCGCTTTTGCTCGAGCTTCCCCCCAGCGCGGCGCGGCCATTGCCCGGCGATCTTTCGCTGGGACAGGTAATTCAGCGCGCGCTGACCGGCAACGCCAACTTGTTGGTGCAGGCGCAGCAGGTCCGCTCCAACCAGGGCGCAGTACAGGAAGCCCGCGGGGTCTACGATCCGGTGATCGTCGGCCGCGCCAGCCAGGAAAACGGGCCTAAACCGATGCGCTCGGGAGACACTGCCGCGCTGGCCGTCGCAGGCAACCAGGCGCTGCGCGTCGACCAGAACAGCACTACCTCCTACGGCCTGGGTGTGGAACAAACCCTGGGGTCGGGCGCGCACATAGAGTCGGGGTTTAGCGTAGGATCGACCAAATCCGAATACAACGTCCTGCAGGGAATACCGACCCAGACCACCGGCAGCATCCGTTTTGGCGTGCGCTATCCGTTACAGCGCAACGCGAATGGCATCGAGCAATCTTCCGCACTTGCAGCGAGCGAGCTTGAGCGAGACGCCAGCAATGAGGATCTGCTGCAGATCAGCGCGACCACCGTGCTGAACGTGGTGCAGACCTATTGGGAGATTGCCGCGCGCGTTCGCAGGCTGGAGATACTGCGCGAATCTGAAGTCCGCGCCGGCGAACTGCTCGCCGAGCTGCGCAAACTGGTCGACGCCGACCACATTCCTGCAGCCGAGCTCAATCTGGCGCAGGCGAGCGAAGCGGAAAAGCGCGCCGCCCGATTGTCCGAAGAACAGCTGCTGCAGCAGGCATGGGGAGCACTTGCCCGCCTGACGCTCGCCGACGCAGGCGATGTGTTCGCCGCCCTGCCCGTGACCGAACCACTCCCCGAACTCAACGAGCAGATGGCGCTGGCCGCCACCTGGTTGCCCACGCAACGCGACGCCGTGCTCGAGCGCCGTCCGGATTTGCGCGCGGCGCGACTGCGCGAGCGCGCAGCCCTATTGCTCATGCACGCGGCGCAAGACAAGTTGCGCCCGCAGGTGGACCTCGTCGCCGGGGCGAGCAGCAACGCGCTCGCCGAGGGCAGCCAGGCTTTTCGGGTAGCCGACGCGCTGGGCCGGAATATTGTCGGACCCACCATCAATGTCGGAGTCGAAATGCGCTGGCCGTATCGGAATGATGCGGCGGCCGGCTTGTTTCTGGCGCGCTCGGCGGCACGCGATCAGGCCACCATCCGGCTGCGCGATCTGGAGGGCGCCGTCGGGCCCTCGCTCGCCTCGGCTGTAAACGCCCTCCTGCGCACCAAGCTGCGCTACCACGAGACCGAATCGGCCACACGGCGCTACGCCATCTCGGTGCAGAACGAGCGCACCAAGCGCAGGCTAGGCCTGTCCACCCTGATCGACGTCATCAACCTGCAGGACAGGCTGGACAGCGCGCAACTAGCGCTGCTCAGCCTGCGTCAGGAGTATGCGACGCTGCTGGCACAGCTGGAATTTGACGCCGGCACCCTGGTAAACCGAGGCAACCAGATTTTCACCGTGGATATCGACAAGCTGCAGGGCCGGCAGCGCAAGGCGCCGTGAGCACGTCGGACGAAAACCAGCAATTGTTCCGCAAGGTCGCACTGCAGCGACTGTCCTCGCCCGACCGGGTGGATGCGCTGCTTGGCTTGCGCCGGCCTCCCACGCCGTGGATATGGGCGTCCGCCGCCATCACCGTGTTCGCGGTCTCGTACTGGGGGATAGCCGGACGGGTGGAACACAAAGTGCCGGGCCGCTGCATCCTGATCAGCCCGAGCGGCGTAGCAGAGATTTCCGCCGCCGCCGCCGGGCGGGTTGCCAAGCTCGCCGTGCGCGTCGGGGACCGCGTTGTTCCCGGCCAGGAACTCGGGCGCATTCTGAGAGAGGATCTGTTCGAGCAGATCGAACAGGCGCTTGCACGATTGGGTGAACTCGAGCGGCGGCAGAAAGAAGTCGCCCGATTCGGGACACTGGCGGTCAGGCAAACAAAGAAGGCCGGCACGGCAGAGCATGTGAGCATAGAGGAGCAAACGCGCCTCGCGAAAGAGCGTGCGAAGGCGTTGCAGGAGCGCCTGGAGGTAGAGAACAGACTGGCGGCGCAGGGCCTGATCACCCGCCAGACCACCCTGGATACCGAGCAGGCTTTGGCCGGGCAGATTCTGGAGCGTGAGCGGCTGCGCGACCGCTCCAAACAGCTGACGCTGCAGAAGGAGGAAGAGGACCGCCAGCGCAACCGCGAGGGCGTGTCGATCGGTTTCCAGGTGAACGAGGCGCGGCGCAACCTCGACGCTTTGCGTGACATGGAACGGCAGACGGCGCCTATCCTGAGCCCCTATGCCGGGCGGGTGATTGAAGTCAAAGCGCAAAACGGGATCTTGGTCAGCTATGGCGCGGAGATACTCCAGATTGAGCGCAGCACGGACGATGCGGTTTCCATCGAAGCGGCCCTCTACCTGCCGGGCGGGGAGGGCAAGATGGTGTCCTCTGGCATGCCCGTCGAAATCGTGCCCGACTACGTCAAACGCCAGGAGTTCGGATTTTTGCGTGCCAAAGTGATCCAGGTTTCGGACTACCCGACCAGCATTCCAGGCATGCGCCCGCTGGTCCAAAACGACAATCTGCTGAAGGAACTCTCCGGCACGCACGCGCCGATCTTCGCCCGCGCCAGACTTGACCAGGCCGCAAACGGGGCGTTTGTCTGGTCGGCCGCTGCGTTCAAGCCACCTGCAGTGCGTAGCGGCGCCTTGTGCCAGGCCGAAGTCACAGTAGGAACGCGCCGGCCTATCGAATTGCTGCTGCCGGCGCTGCGCGTGCTTATGGGCATCCTATGAGCTGGTTCGCCAAGAAAGGGAACAGCCCCGGCAGGCGCCCGGTGCGCACCCCGGTGGTGCTGCAGCTGGAGTCGCTCGAATGCGGTGCTGCCGCATTGTCTATCGTTCTGCGCTATCACCGGCTGTACCTATCTCTGGAGGAACTGCGCCAGCGCTGCGGCGTTACCCGCGATGGCGCCAAGGCAAGCAGTCTGTTGAAGGCCGCGCGCAGCTATGGAATGGTGGCCAAGGGTTTCAAGAAAGAACCCGCCGACCTGCGCGAACTCAAAGCACCGTTCGTGGTGTTCTGGAACTTCAACCACTTCCTGGTGGTCGAGGGTTTCGACGACAAGCGCGTGTACATCAATGACCCTGCATGGGGACGAAGGACAGTCTCCATCGAGGAATTCGACCAGTCGTTCACCGGCGTCGTGCTGACGTTTTCCCCGGGACCGGAGTTCAAGCCCAGCGGCGAACCGGAGCCCATCTTCAAGGCGGCCTTCAAGCGCCTGACCGGGGACTCCAGCGCGATCACTTTCACCGTGCTGGGCGGACTGTTGATGGTGATACCCGGCATGATCATACCAGTGCTGACGGCGGTGTTTATCGACCGCGTGCTGGTGGGCGGCAACTCGTCCTGGATCGTACCCATCCTGGGTGGTCTGGGCCTCGCCGCCGCGGTGCACCTCATTCTAAGCTGGATGCAAAGCTGGTATTTGCTGCGGCTGCAGACCAAGCTGGTACTCAGCATGGCGAGCCGATTCTTCCACCACCTGCTGTATCTGCCGATCGCGTTCTTCACGCAGCGCGCGCCCGGCGAAATCGGCTGGCGCGTGATGCTCAACGACCGCATCGCCAATGTGATCACGGGCGAGCTCGCACGCGCAGTCGTCAACGGCATTGCCGCCACTTTCTTCTTCGTGGTCATGCTCAGCTACGATTACCTGCTGGCGCTCTTGAGCCTGGGCGTGGTAATCGTGAATCTGCTGGTGTTTCAGCGCGTCGCCGGCATTACCCAGGAATCGAGCCTGGCATTGTCGATCGCGCAGGGAAAACTGCAGGGCACCGCCGCCAGCGGGCTGTCGGTGATCGAGTCGCTGCGCGCGAGCGCCAGCGAGTCGGTGTTCTTTGGAAAGTTTGCAGGCTTTCTCAGCCATTTCGTCGATGCCAGCCAGCGTATGGAATCGCTGGGCCTCAAATACCGCCAGGCGCCGGCATTCCTGATGCTCGCCAACGTGGCGCTGATCCTGTGTTTCGGTGGCTTCCGCGTGATGGACGGGCACATGACGATCGGCATGCTGATTGCGTTTCAGGGCTTGTCGATGCAGTTCATCAGTCCGGCCATGGGCCTGGTTGGCCTGATAGACAGCGTGCAGCAGCTGCGCGGCGACATGAACCGGCTGGACGATGTGTTCAGCTACCAGCGCGATGCGACGGCGCATGGCACCCCCTTGTACCGCGAGGACGACCTCACCGAGACCACGAGCAAACTGTCCGGCCGTCTCGAATTGCGCAATGTTTCCTTCGGCTACAACCCGAACGACGAACCTTTGCTGCGCGACTTCTCGATGTCCCTTGCCCCCGGGGAAAGAGTGGCCATAGTGGGACGCTCCGGGTGCGGAAAGTCGACCATAGCCAAGCTGGTTGCCGGCCTGTACCAGCCCTTTGAGGGCGAGATCCTGTTCGACGGCCTGCCGCGGCCGGCGTACAGCCGCCTGCGCCTGGCTGGATCGCTGGCGCTGGTGGATCAGGACATCACCCTGTTCGAGGGTTCGTTCCGCGAAAACCTGACGATGTGGGACCCGAGCGTACCGGAATCCGACGTGCTGGCGGCTGCCAGGGACGCGCTGATCCACGACTCCATCATGGGCCGGCCGGAGGGCTACGACGCGCAGGTCGCCGAAGGCGGGCGCAATATGAGCGGGGGGCAGCGCCAGCGGCTGGAAATCGCCAGGGCCCTGGCGGGCAATCCGCGGATATTGGTCCTGGACGAAGCCACCAGCGCACTCGATACGACGAGTGAGGAAGCGCTGGAGAACAATCTGCGGCGGCGCGGCTGCACCTGCATCGTGATCGCCCACCGCCTGAGCACCGTGCGCGATTGCGACCGCATCATGGTTCTGGATGAGGGTCGCCTCATCGAGCAGGGAACTCACGAAGAATTGATGGCTATCAATGGCGGCGTCTATCGCCGCCTGTTGGAGCAAGGATGAGCGCGGACCAACCCGACGAACCCGCCTTAGCACGCCACGCGCTCGCGCTCGACGATTCGATGACGGTATTGGTCGCTCTGGAGGGCTATATCGACGTTTTTGCCGTCGCCGCAAGCAGCACGGGTGCGCCCGGCGCCCTGCATCATCTTTACCGCGCGTCTGCAGGTGTGCCGGTGGTAGGCGGGGTCGCCGCACCACCGACGGTCGAGAGGTTCGTTGCAGTTCCGGGCCCCTCGGCCAGCATAGAGACGACTACCCGCAAAGACTGGCTCGCCTATTACGCCGATTCGCCCGTTGAGCCGGTGGCCGAATTGCTCACTCAGGCAATCTGGGAATGGTCCACTGCCCTCTCCCAGGAACATAGCCCTGAAAATCCGGAACGGCTGGTGCCGGAAGAGACCTTAAGCGCCGTCGCCGGGAAGCAACTTGCTTGTGACTACGGCATCGTGGCGGTAGAGATAAGCAGCGGAGCGCTGAACCTGTGCGGCGTCGAGTCGGCCCGCCTCGGTCCCGGCGACCTTGCCTTCCTTACCCGCCATGCGCACCTTGCGGTCGAAGAGGATGCCGAGGTGGCGGTCTATTCGACCGAGGCTCTGGACACGATCAAGTCCGTGTTCAAGGCGTTCCGTACGTTTCAGCAGTGCTATACGCTGGTTGCGTGCCAATTCGCCGATAGCGTGGAACGGTCGAGCACCGAGCAGATGCGGCAACGCGTGCAAGGCATACGCGAGAGCCTGGACAACGGTCTCCTGTCCATGCGCAGATTGCTCGAACCGGGCGCGGAGCAGGTTGGAGAAAGCGTCACCGGCCAGGCTGCCGTTCTCGTTGCAACGCGCAGAATCGCCGCCCTGCAAGGTTTCAGCTTGACCGAGGTGGAAGCTCCGCCAGCAGACGGCGCGCTGCACGCGCAGTCGCTTGCCGAAGCCTCAGGTGCTCGCGTCCGTCAGGTGGCGCTGTCCGGCGCCTGGTGGCTGCAGGACAACGGCCCTCTGCTCGCTTTCTCGGCCGCCGATGACACGCCCCTGGTGCTCGAGCCCAAACGCGGGCGAAAATACTTTGCCTACGATCCATCCAGCGGGACGCGCAGCCCGGTGAACGAGGCCTTTGCCTCCGGCCTCAAGCCGTTCGCGCTGTTCTTTTACCGGCCGTTTCCGCACAAGCCCATCCGCATCTGGGATCTGGTGAGTTTTGGTTTCGCCGGCCAGCGGCGGGATTTGTGGCTCATCCTTGCCCTGGCGGCCGCGATCGCGCTGATTACCATGGTGGTGCCCCTCGCCACCGCCGAAATTATAGACCGGGTGATACCGTCGGCCCAGACCTCGGTCCTGGTTCAGATCGGCGTGGTCCTGATGATCGCGGCCCTGGTTCAGTCGCTCATCGAACTGACCCGGGGGCTCTTCCTGCTGCGCGTCCAGAACCGCATGGAACACAACATTCAGGCCGCCATCTGGGACCGCGTTTTGGGCATGCCGATCGGGTTTTTCCGCAATTACGCCGTCGGCGACCTGACTATGCGCGTCAACGCCATCAATATGGTCTACCGGAGTTTTACCGTGCATACGGCGGGGGTAATCCTTAGCGGTACATTTTCGCTATTGAGCTTCGCATTGCTGTTCAAGTTCAGCGCGGCGTTGGCCCTGCTCGCGGTGGGCATCGTGGTCGGGGCTATCGCCATGGTGGTGGTCTTCTTCTACGTGACCATGCATGAACTGCATCATGTCATCGCCTCGAACCGGCGCATCATGGCGCTGATACTGCAACTGGTGCAGGGAGTGGCTAAGCTGCGCACCACAGCCTCCGAAACCCGGGCATTCGGGCTTTGGGCCAGCGAATTCACGATTTACCGCTCCATACGCTTCAAGATCGGCAAGCTATCAGCGCAACAAAAACTTTTCTTCTCCGGGTACGAAAACCTTGCCATCGTTCTGATATTCGTCACCATGGGCGCGCTGATGACGCGGCCAGGCGGCGCCAATATGAGCACAGGCGATTTCGTCGGCTTCTTCGCAGCATTTGCGACCATACTCCTCGGCGTAATTGGCGTCTGTGAAGCGCTGATCGGCATGTATCTGGTGATACCCATGTACAAGATGGCCGCCCCGCTGCTCACGACACTGCCCGAGACTAACGCCGGAAAAGTCCATCCCGGCAGCATCACCGGATCGATCGAAGTCAGCCAGGTGAGCTTTGCCTATCCGGACGGCGAAACCGTGCTGGACGACGTCTCGTTTTCGGTGCCGGCAGGAAGCTTTACAGCCATAGTCGGACCGTCCGGATCCGGCAAGTCCACCCTGCTTCGGCTGCTGCTTGGATTCGACCAGCCGGAGGTCGGCGCCGTGCTGTTTGACGACAAGAACCTGACCGACCTGGACCTGCGCGCCCTGCGCAAACAGTTCGGCGTAGTGCTGCAGGGCAGCCCGCTGATGGCCGGCGACATCTTCTCCAACATTGTCGGCGTCAGCGGCGGCACCCTGGACGACGCCTGGGCCGCGGCAAAGCTCGCGGGCCTGGATGACGACATCCATGCCCTGCCCATGGGCATGCATAGCGCCATCGGCGAGGGCACGAGCACCCTGTCCGGCGGACAGCGCCAGCGCATACTGCTGGCGCGAGCCCTGGTCGGCAATCCCCGCGTACTTTTCCTGGATGAGGCCACCAGCGCCCTGGACAACCAGAGTCAGGCCTTAGTCTCGAACAGCCTGCTGCGCCTCAAATCCACGCGCCTCATCATTGCCCATCGCCTGAGCACCGTGGCGCAGGCGGACCAGATCGTGGTCCTGGATCAGGGCAAGGTGGTGCAGATCGGCACCTATGAGGAACTGATTGAGCAGCATGACGGCTTGTTCGCTGGCTTGGCGCGCAGGCAAAGTCTGGAAAGCGAGACTACCGAGGAGTAGTGGAATCTGAGCAGGCAGTGCGGGTAAGACTTGTTGCGAAAAATTTTTCTGGCATACTATGTGACATAAGTCCGGAAGCGGTCTGTTGGGACTCTGTATGATTGAACGCGCAGTATTTTTGGCATTGTGACCACCCGTCATCGAAGGAGAGACTATGAGCGGAACACCGGAATCGAAAAAACCTGAAGGGAACGCACCCTCTGCAAAGGCGGCGCCCTCCGGCAGCGAGTTGAGGGATGATGAGCTCGAGAAAGTCGCCGGTGGGGCAGTCGGGGAACGCGATACCAGCAGCCAGTCTTCACAGGACCACTTGGCCAATGTCCTTGCCCACGCCGGTGGCGACAGCAGCCATGGCAACGACCATGACAAAATGAAGTTCAAGGACAAATTCAAAGACAAGATGAAGTTCAAGGATAAGTTCAAGGACAAACTCAAGTTCAAGGACAAATTCAAGGACAAATTCAAGGACAAGCTGAAGTTCAAGGACAAGCTCAAGTTCAAGGACAAGCTCAAGTTCAAGGACAAGCTCAAGTTCAAGGACAAACTCAAGTTCAAGGACAAGCTCAAGTTCAAGGACAAACTCA
>CAKKSJ010000475.1 GCA_919902965.1 Burkholderiales bacterium | reverse complement strand
CTACGCACTGCTGCCCAAGCTGGGCGCCAATGTGTACATCAGCGACTGGACGCGCAGCCACGCCAATTTTTTCCGCGCAGTGCAAATGGAAAAAACCGTGATGTTCATTATCCTGCTGCTGATAGTCGCGGTGGCGGCGTTCAACATCGTTTCCACCCTGGTCATGGCGGTTACCGACAAGCAGTCCGACATCGCCATCCTGCGCACCCTGGGCGCCGCGCCCTCGGGCATCATGGCGGTGTTCATCGTGCAGGGCGCGCTCATAGGCGTGATCGGCACGCTGATGGGCGTGGGCGGCGGCGTGCTGCTCGCGCTCAATATCGATGTGGTGGTGCCGTTCCTGGAAGGACTGTTCAGCGTCAAGTTCCTGGCGAAGGACGTGTATTACATCAGCGAGCTGCCTTCCGAACTGCTGTGGGGAGACGTCATCGCGATCGCCGCGGTGTCCTTCGTGCTGAGCCTGCTCGCCACGCTCTACCCGAGCTGGCGCGCGTCGCGAGTGAATCCGGCCGAGGCCCTGCGCTATGAGTGATGCCGTGCTCGCTTGCAGCAAGCTCGCCAAGAGCTACCATCAGGGCGTAATCGAGGTGCCGGTTTTGCTCGGCGTGGACTTGCAGGTGCGCGCTGCGGAACTCGTGGCCATCGTCGGTGCTTCCGGCTCGGGCAAGAGCACGTTGCTGCACCTGCTCGGCGGGCTGGACAGCGCTAGCTCGGGCGAGGTGACGATACTCGGCCAGCCGATGCAAAGCCTGTCCGACGCGGCGCGCGGCCGCTTGCGCAACGAATCGCTGGGCTTCGTCTACCAGTTCCATCATTTGCTGATGGAATTCACCGCGCTGGAGAACGTGGCCATGCCGCTGCTGATCCGGCGCATGCCGGCGGCCGAGGCGCGTGGCCGTGCTGCCGCCATACTCAAGGAAGTCGGCTTGGAGCATCGCCTCGCGCATACGCCGGCCGAACTCTCCGGCGGCGAGCGCCAGCGCGCGGCGCTGGCGCGGGCGCTGGTGACCCGGCCCGCCTGCGTGTTCGCCGACGAACCCACCGGCAATCTCGACCGGCATACCGCAGCGCAGGTATTCGAGATGATGCTGGAACTGAATCGCAGCCGCGGCACCAGTTTCGTCATCGTCACCCATGATCCCGGTATCGCCGCGCGCGCCCAGCGCATCTTGCGGCTGCAGGATGGCGTGCTGAATCCGGACTGAACGGCAGCTAAGGACCGGAACGGCGGCAAGGACACCCCCGCCTGCGCCTGGAAACCCGCGTGCATCCTTGCTCGCGGCCGATTACGGTTGCCACATCGGGCTTTCGCCAATATATTGGCCGCATGATTTTGTTCCGCAACGGAGATTTTATGAAATTGGTACTGCCGACCCTGTTGTTGGCTCTGTCCAGCGGATTTGCATCCGGCCAGCCAGCGCCGGGCAGATCGTTGGGGCAGAACCTGTATCTGCCGATCTACTCGCACATCTGGCACGGTGAGATAGACAAGGCCGGCCTGCCGATGAAGGCGCTTATTTCGATTTCCGTAAGCATCCGCAATACGGACCCGGTGAAATCAATCCGGATTTCCTCCGCGCAGTACTTCGATACCGATGGCAAGAAGATCAAAGAGTATGTGACATCTCCAAAGACAATCGGCCCGATGGGCACGTATGAGTTGTTTGTTCCCAGAAGCGACGACACCGGTGGATCGGGCGCGAATTTCGTGATTTCGTGGAAATCCGATACGCCCAGCAGCCCGCCGATCGTGGAAGGTGTCCATGCCAACCTTCCCGCCGGGAGGTCAATTGCATTCACGACCTCAGCGCGCCCCCTACCCGACGAGTGACACCGGCGCGAGCGCTGCCCGGAGGGCGCTCAGCCGCGCAACGGCCATTGCTCGGAGATCAAGCAAGGACGCGGCGTTTCACGCTATTGCCTTCTGGATGGGGTGCGGGGTCCGGATTGAGCGACGGACTGAAAATCTTTGCGTTGGTGGTTCAATTCCACCCTTGGCCACCATTCTGCAGATGGGTGTTGTTTGCGCGGTCCCGATTGATCAGGCCTGCGCGATTTGTTTGACCAGAGCGAAGCGTTATCAATTACCTGGAGAGATTGGAAAATCGGTGGTCAGTGCGATTCGCGCAGGGTGGTCAATTCTGATCGCGCACCAACACATCAGTGCGTTAACCTGTCACACACCCGTACCAAATGCAGCACAAGAACTGAGCAGACAAATAGAAATGGGAAGTGGAGTCCAACTCATACAACCTTCTTTCGGTGGCTGCTCTTTTTAAGGAGTCAACATGGACGAAGTCAAAAAAGAGCAGTTGCGTGAAAAGAATTTCCTGATAGTAGACTTGTTGGAGGGTAATCTTGGTTTGGCAATGACTTACTGGGTTTACGGGGTGTTGGGCGGCATTGTCTGGGCTGTTGGTATTTCCGCTCTAAATCCGGACCGAGGCAGCGACCTCGAAAAGTTTGTATGGGTGCTTTTCGCTGGCTATTACTTTTTTACCTACGTCGGCATCTGGAACGCTGCTAACAAATACGTCGGTAGAAAAGTTTGGTCAATTCTTGCCAAGTTCGCCATCATTATCATTGTTGTGCCCATTACAATTCATTTTTTCAAATGGCTTGTAGCAGACTGAATGCGCAGATCCACGAGTTTCCAGTCTTGACGGGCTTGCGCACCCAAGTCGCGTTCGAATTTGACAACGCCGAACCACCGCTGGAGCCGACCCTAAAGCGTGTCGTCTATACGGCAATTGGTGAACCTCAGCCTTATGACCGAGCCCGACCGGAGCCTGCATGAATGCCCCAACGGAAAAGGAACACTCCCAAACTCAACGTGCCCCTACTCTGGGCGGCGCACCACTTCAACGCGTGCCCGAATCTCAGAGTGACCATTTTTGGTCAGACATTACCAAGACGTTGTTCGGTTCCTTCGCCGGAGCGGGGCTTGCCTTTTTGTCGAACTGGTGGTTTCAGCGCCGATCCCAGATACGGGACAACTTGGCCGCCGGCTGCCGAGCTTTGTTCACGATCCGTTCTCAATTAGATGACCTCGCCAATTACAGATATGGGATACGGTCCGGAATTAGTGTGATGTATCAGGCAAATCCGGGCGCCCCGGAATGGATGTTTGTGAAGCCGGTGGGATTTAACTTTAATGAATCAAACGTGTTCGATTTCAAGTCGCTGGCGTTTTTGTTGTCAACACCGACCGGCAGGGCAGCTTTTGAGCGGCTTCAATTTACCGAACGGACGTACTTAGATCTCATGGCAAGGCATTCCGATTTCAACAATAGCGCACAAGAACTTCAGCGGGCGGTATCTACTGTTTTCCGAGAGAACGGGAACGCGACGGTGGAAGCAATGCGAGGTAATCTCGGACCGGAGCTAATAGCTAGGGTATGCGACCACCAGCGAGCGGTCGTGCTTCGTGTTGACCGTGATGAACAGCGGTATAGGAACGCGTTTAACCTGCTTAACGATGTGATGTCAGAGATGTTTGGCAGCAAAGCAAAAATGTCACAAGTGATTATCCCCGAGAAATTTGAACAAGCGAACCTTCCTGCACTACCAACATCATTGCGCGACTACGTGGATTCAGTACCTAAGGATTCTGATTAGGATCATCCGGTACGAAAGAGCCCGAACTGAGAACGTAGGGAAAACGTAGAGAACTCGGCGAGTCTTGCCGAGCTTCTACGAGTGAGGGCGGGCCGTTAATACAACGATTTAGAGCCTAAAGTGCAACTGAAAATCTTTGCGTTGGTGCTTCAATTCCAGCCTTGGAAAATGCGTTTCTATTCGAAATTCCGCCGAGTGACCGTCCGGCGAAGGACGACATGTTCGGCAATCCGCTTGACGGGTGTTGGTAAATCTGCCAACATTCGAAGCGAAATGGGCAGAAGAGAATGAGAACAACGCGGCCGGTATCCTGGATCACGCCTGCGCGAAAAGCCTTTGAGGCGTTTCCCGATGGCGCGCGGCAGATAGTGATCGATGCTTTGAGCGTTGCCGCCGAAGGTGGTATGGCGGGAGTGGCCAAGCCGATGAAAGGCCTCGGGTCGGGGGTGTTTGAGCTTGCGTTGCCGTTCCGGGGTAACGCCCTTCGGGTGGTCTATGCGGTGCAGCTTGGGGATGAACTGTGGGTGGTCCATGCATTTCAGAAAAAGTCGACGCAAGGCATCAAGACCCCGAAACACGAGATCGACTTGATCAAGGACCGGTTGAAGCGACTGAAGGAGATGCTGCGATGAAAAAGGAACCGCTTGAGCTTATCCGCGGGAGCGGAAACATCTATCGGGACTTTGATGTCCCGGATGCCGACGTTCGCCAGTTGAAGGCGATCCTGGCGACAGAGATCATCAAGACGCTCGACAAAAAGGGTCTCACCGTAAGAAAGGCGCAGAGCCTCACCGGGATCGATGCCGGAGATTTCTCGCGCGTTCGAAACGCGGATTTCCGGCGCATCAGCGTCGAGCGCCTCGTGGCGATGATCAATGGGCTCGGCTCGCGTATTGAAGTGGCGGTGAAGGTGAGCCGATCAGAAGTGAGGAACGCAGCGTTGGCGTCCTGAATTCCTATTTTGGCACCGGCCCGCAATGCCGCGACTGCTATTCGGAAGGCGATCAGTGGCGCAAAGCACATGCTCGGAGATCAAGCAAGGACGCGGCTTTTCACGCTATTGCCCTCTGGATGGGGTGCGGGGTCCGGATTGAGCGGCGGACTTATTGTTTGCGCGGTCCCGATTGATAAGGCCTGCGCGATTTGTTTGACCAGAGCGAAGCATCATCAATCACCTGGCGAGATTGGGGAATCGGCTGTATATCGGTGGTCAGTGCGATTTACGCAGGGTGGTCAATTCTGATCGCGCACCAACAGTTGCTGCTGTGACGTTAGACCGAGGCGGCCAGCAGGCGGATCGTGTCCCGGGGCACCGGCGCTTTCCCATGGTTACGGATGGTGATGTCGACATCGCAGCCGAGTCGCGTCAGCAGCCGCATCAGTCGCTCGACCGACACGTCGCGAAATTGCCCATTGAGCAGCCGTGAAACGTCCGGTTGACTCAGGCTCATGTGTTTGGCCGCGGCGACCTGGGTCAGTTCTTGCGCGGTGATGACCCCCTGAATCCGAGTCACAAGTTCCGCTTTGAGCAGATGGGTTTCGGCATCGGGGAATCCGAGATCGGCAAAAACGTTCTTCGTGCCGCGCTTGATGCGGGTGTCCGGGTCTTTTTTCATGACGCTTTTCCTTTTTCAAGCTGCATCTTGTAATCGACCTCGGCTGCCTTAAGCCGCCGCTGGATCAATTCCAGGTCCTCGGTTGGGGTCTTGATTCCCGATTTCGACTTCTTCTGGAAGGCGTGCAGGACGTAGACCGACGTCGCGAACCTGACTGTGTAAATCGCCGGGAATGCGAGTGTGCCCTTGGCCACCATTCCGAGTTCGCGGTCTTACGGTCGATTGTCCCTTCGCGCCCGGTACCACCTTTGCAGAATGATCCGTATGCCTGTTATCCGGTAATTCACGACGTGCCCGGTGTTTGGAATAGGGTACCGGCGCACGCCTTGGGCGGCGGTCGGCGTGCCGATCATCGGCATAGCCTGAATTGTAGCCAATGACCTTTCCACGCGCTGCACGACCTGCCGCGCCGCGTGCTCATCTTCGCGAGCGATGTATTCCAGGGTTTCGAGATACGCCGCTCGCGCGCTAGGCAGCCATTCAAGCGGCTTGGCGGCGCGGCGCTCTGGCATGGCGGGCAATCACGGCGCGGGCCTCGTTGGACACTTGGCGGTGCGGCACTGTGCCCGATTCCGCCAATTCCACTTGAGCGCCACGCGCGGCAGCTACGTCTTCCTCGCATAGCTCGAATCCGTCCCTGAGCACGAATCGCAGCATGGCTTGAGGTGTACGCCTCGCTTCGCGGGCGAGCTTCTCCAGGCGGCGCTGTTGCGCTTTGGTGAGTGCTGGCTGAGGCATGCGGGGTACTCCTCCGGTAATGAGCGCTTGAATTGTAGCACCGGCCCGCAATGCCGCGACTGCTATTCGGAAGGCGATCAGTGGTGCAAAGCACATGCTCGGAGATCAAGCAAGGACGCGGCTTTTCACGCTATCTGCCTCATTCATTGCTGCCTGCTGAGGCTGACCAGGATCGCGTCGAGGATGAACGCGAGCAAGACGTGCAGGGCCACGGCAGGTTCACGCAGCGGTTGCGGCCAGACTTCGCTCCAGCGACTTGCGCCCTTCGGGTGTGGTCATCACCACCAGGGTGTTGCCCGGGCCGATGAAGAAGTTGTCCGCGGGATTGAACTCCCACTGGTCCTGCGCGCGCACCGCCAGCAGCACGAACGCGCGCCGGTTCAGCTTGAGCCCGCCGATGGTGTTCGCGCCGAAGCTCTCGGGGATGTGCACTTCCTCCACCCGCAGCGCGTTGTCCGCGCGCAGCATTTCGTCGAGGAAGCTCACCACCTGCGGCCGGATCATCGACGACACGATGCGCATGCCGCCGGTGAAATCGGGGGACACGATGGCGTCGGCGCCGACTTTGCGTATCTTGTCGATATAGTTGACTTCGTGGCAGCGCGCCACCACGCGCGCCGCGGGGTTGAGCAGTTTGGCCGAGAGCGTGACCACCAGGTTCTTGCTGTCGTCCCCGGTGACCGCGAAGACGCCGGCGGCGTGTTCGATGCCGGCCTCGAGCAGCGCGCTGTCCTCGCTGGAATCGGCATGCGTCCACGATGCGTCGGGGCATTTTTCCAGATAACGCTCTATCGCTTCCCTGTCGCTTTCGATGACGACGTAGTGGCGGCCGGTGACCTCGAGCTCGTGCGCGACGTTGGTGCCGACGCGGCCGATACCGCAGATGATGTAATGCCGCCGCAGCGCCGCGATGTGTTTTTGCATTCTTCGCCTCCGTAGTGCCTGGTTCATGTCGCCTTCGAGGATGAAG